>NZ_LVCU01000348.1:0-5057 GCF_001647185.1 Rhodococcus sp. EPR-147 | reverse complement strand
GTGGTCGGCGCGCCTGCGACGACGGGAACAGGCGATCCGGCGTCGAGCGTCAGCAACGTGCCCGAGCCCAACCGGTGTTCACCTGCGTCCAGTAGCACTCGCCCGTCGACGCTCTCGTCGTCGAGGGTTCCCACCACCGACACGACGATCGGCGAATCGACCTGCACGAGAACGTCGGTGGTGATGTCGACGACGGTCTGCTCGGACACGGTCGGCGGGGCGGGGCTGCCGACGCTACGGTCGTCGGCGAAGAAGTGCACGGCCAGCACCAGTGCCGGGATGGCGATCGCGGTCAGTTTGAGCCAGTACTGGAAGGCCTGGACGAAGGTGATCGAACGCATGCCACCGCCGACGACGTTCGCGATGACGATGAGTCCCACCGCCAGGGCCCCGACCCACCCCGGCACCCCCAACAGAATGTTCAGCGTCAGGCCTGCGCCTTGGAACTGCGGCACCAGGTACAGCGCGCAGATGACCACGACCACCAGCATCGCCACGGTGCGCAACCATGGTGCGCCGAGCCGGAATTCGACGAAATCGGGCACCGTGTACGCGCCGCTTCGACGCAGCGGTGCGGCGACGAACAGCAGCAGACCCAGGTAGCCGGCGGTGAACCCTACCGGGTACCACAGCGCATCGGCTCCGTACTTCGCGATGAGCCCGGCAACCCCGAGGAACGATGCAGCAGAGAGGTATTCACCACTGATGGCGGCGGCGTTCCAGCGTGGACCGACGCTTCGCGAGGCAACCAGGAAGTCGGAGGTGGTGCGTGCCAACCGAACTCCGTAGATACCGATGCCCACGGTGGCCACGGCGGCCGCCAGCAGCGCGATCACCGTCGCGATCGGAATGGACCCGTTCACCGAATCCGCCCCTTCTCGCCATGCCCTGCACGGGAACGGCGCACTTCGCGGACCGTAGCGAAATCGACGACATCTCGGGTCGTGCAGTGGGACGATCTACCGATGCAGTGGACGAGCGCCACCTGATGTCCGTGACGGCAGCCGTCTCTGCGTGTCTTCCGTTGGCGGCCGGGGCGCTGATCGCGCACCTGCCCACCACGGCGATGGCTGCTGCCCTGGCCACACTCAACACCGGTTCCGTACTCACTCGGTTCACCGCCGGATGGCTGGTCGGCGTCACGGTCGTCGGGACGGCAGGCTTGGTGGTCGTGGACACCGCGGTGGTGGCCTCGGACTCGTCCGCCTGGGTGCGGTGGTTGAGAATCGCGCTCGGCGTCGCTCTGCTGATCCTGGGTGCCCGCACACTGATCGGGCGCGTACGAAACAGAGCACGTCGCCTCGACGGTGGCAGGGCATTCGCGACCGCGTTCCTCCTCGGATCGGTCAATCCGAAGAGTGTGGTCATCGCACTGTCGGCCGTGGCGGTGATCGTGGACGCGTCCTCGGCCGTGGCCGTCCAGGCGGCGGCTCTCGTGGTGTTCGTGGTGGTGTCCAGCCTCGGCGTCGCGGCACCCGCACTCGCGTTGCTCGGCTTCCGCGACCGTGCCCGCCGGCCACTGAACGCGATCGTCGACGGATTCATCGCGCACAGTGGCCTCGTTCTGGCCGTGATCCTGTTGGGCCTCGGCACGTACATGACACTGAACGCCCTCTGATCCCTCGGCGACGTCAATCATCGGTCAAGGCGGTGAAGTCCTGCTCGTTGCGTTCGGCTCGACGCGTGTACACCCAGCCGACACCGAACAGCAATGGATAGATCGCCACCCCCAGCACCAACCACGGCAGACCGATACCGAACGGCGCGACGTCGGTGAAGCGGGCGAGGAGCATGCCCAGCAACGGAATTGCGAAGAGAATCGACAGCGTCATGACCGCCAGGCGCACCGACAGCAACAGCTGCGCGCGAACCAGGCTGCGAACCAGGGCGTCGCCGACCTCGGTCTGCTCCTGCACTTCGACGCGGGTGCGCACCATCCGTGCGCCGCGACGTTGCGAGAGCACCACCCGTTGTCGGTGCGGCTGGCTCACTGCCGATCCCTCGTCACCGAGACGACCACGATTGCAACGGACCGCGGACCAGTCTGTCCTTGAGTTCTCTGGCGTGCCGTCGACTCACCGGCAGTTCGCAGGCAGCGAGGTTACCGCTGGCCCGCAGGCACACCACCAGACCCGAACCGACGCTGCGGATCCCCGTGACCAACCGCAGCGAGACCAGGTAGGAGCGGTGCACGCGCAGGAATCCGGCATCGGCCCAACGACTTTCGAGAGCCGAGATGGGTATGCGCACCAGGTGTGAGCCGTTGGAGGTGTGCAGTCTCGCGTAGTCGCCGTCGGCTTCGACCCACGCGACCGACGACCGGTGCACCAGGGTGGTGGTTCCGCCGAGTTCGACGGGAATGACCTCGTCGGCCGAGGTGTCCGCGGACTCAGCGGGTCGACGCCGCGCGAGCAGCACCCGGCGCAGCGCCTCGGTGAGCCGATCCTCCCGCAACGGCTTGAGCAGGTAATCGACGGCGCCGAGATCGAAGGCAGCCAGTGCCCGGTCGTCGTGGGCGGTGACGAACACGACCGCGGGTGGCCGCGCGAATGCCGACAGGATGCCGGCCAGTTCGAGACCGTCGAGCCCGGGCATGTTGATGTCGAGGAAGACCGCGTCCACCGCTGGTTGCCCCGGGGCGGCGGTGTTCTGGATCTGACGCAGGGCAGTGGTGGCGTCCTGCGCTGTGAACACCTCGGCGACGGTCTCCTGCTGGCGCAGCAGGAAGGCGAGTTCGTCCAGCGCCGGGCGCTCGTCGTCGACGGCGAGGACGACCAATCCGCGGCCGGGGTTGTCTTTGGCAGCCTGCGTCATGCCCGCACTCCCGGCCTGAATTTGGGCACCCGCATGCTGACTTTGGTGCCTGCGCCCGGTGCGGTGTCCACTACGAGACCGTAGTCGTTTCCGAAGGCTGCCCGCAGCCGATCGTCCACGTTCGCCAATCCGACATGGGCCGCGTCCTCGGTGTGCAGGCTTCCCGAGCGCAACACCTCGGGGTCCATCCCCACACCGTCGTCCTCGATACTGATCACTGCGTCGGTGCCCTCGTCGGCGGCGATGATCGTCACGCGGCCGCCGTCGGCCTTACCTGACAGGCCGTGCCGGACGGCATTCTCGACGAGCGGCTGCAGCGCGAGAAACGGCAGGGCGACGCCCAACACCTCGGGCGCAACCTGCAACGTGACCTGCAGGGAGTCGCCGAAGCGGGCGCGTTCGAGCATCAGGTACCGATCGATGTTGCGTAGCTCGTCCGCGAGCACTGTGAACTCTCCTGCGTTGCGGAAGGAGTATCGGGTGAAGTCGGCGAACTCGAGCACCAGCTCCCGCGCCCGATCCGGGTCGGTGCGCACGAACGACGCGATCGTGCCCAATGCGTTGTAGATGAAGTGCGGACTGATCTGTGCGCGCAGGGCCCGCACCTCGGCTCGGTCCAACCGCGCTCTCGACGCATCGAGTTCGGCGAGCTCGATCTGCCCGCACGCATAGCGAGCCACCTCGGCGATGGCACCGAGCATGCCCGGTCCTGGCTCGGCCACGACAGCGGCCCCCAACACCCCGACCACCGGAGACTCGTCGACGACCAACGGCTGCACCACCAGCGCTCTCACCTCGTGGATCGACCCGAGCGGCAGGCGCACCAGGACGCGCCGCTGCCCGTCCACCGCCCGTTTCGCCGCCTCGACGAATGCCGGTGTCAGCTCGTCCCACGGCCCGTCCCAGGCCAGCAGCGAACCGTGGGGATCGCAGATGCCCAGTGCATCCGCACCCGTCAGCACCCGCAGATGCGGCGCGGCGGCGGCGGCCGAACGAGCGTCGAGACCGTCGCGCAACGGCTTGGCCGCCAGCGAGGCGGTGTGCAGGGTGGCGTGGACGGCCCGCTCGGCAGGTGTGGTGAGGTCACGTCGACCGCGCAGGCTGATCACGGCGATCACCGAGACGATCACGGCCACGATCACCGCCAGTGCCGCCAGTGCCGCGGTCATCGCGCGCACGTGGTCGAGGTGGGCACGTTCAGGAAGCGTTCGACGAGCCAGTCGACTCCGATGCCGTTGGCGGCCAGTTCGGCATGGCCCTGCTCCGGTTCGGAGCGAAGCTCGACATCGTCGCCGAGTGCGCAGGCTCGCGCTACCGCGTCGCGGGTCCACCGGGGATCGATGAGGTCGTCGCGTTCGCCGACCAGGACCATCAGCGGTACCCCGGTGCGAGTGGTCGGTAGCGCCTCCGATTCGAGCCACCGCGTCATCCGATCCGATGCCTCCTCGGAGTCCGGGAGGGCATCGGCCGGATCGAGGAGGGCTCCGGCGTCGGCTTTGGAGAAGCCGAGCAGGTCACTGCAGGCGGTCAGGGCAGTCACGTTGTCGGCGAACGTGCCGCGGATGTAGTCGGAGCGTTCGGCACTTGGATCCGCGGTGCGCAGACCCTCGTAGAGATAGGGCACCAGCAGCTGACGCGGCACGCTCTGCTCGGTCTCGGGCGCGAAGAATCGCGTCAGATCGGCCGTGGGCGAGAGCGCCGCGGCTCCGACCAGTTGCAGACCGTCGCCGTAGTCGCCGTTGCGCTCGGCTGCCGCCCAGACCGCTTGTCCGCCTTGGGAGGTGCCCACCGCGCCCCACCTGGTGCCGACGTCGGGAACCACGTTGCGGGCGGCACGCACCGCGTCGATCACGTCGTACGCTGCGGCGTCCCGGTCGAGGTAGGCGGGATCTCCGGCCGTTCCCAGGCCCTGGTAGTCCGTGACCACGACCACTGTTCCGCGTTCGAGGAAGGGCGTCACCAGGCCGATGGTGCCCAACAGGTTCGGGTACAGCGAGGGCGCACACTCGTCGGTGACACCGGTGGTTCCGTGCCCGACCGAGACGATCGGCCAGCCTCCCGGCGGCGCAGACCCCTTGGGCACGAACACCGTTCCCGAGGTCTCCGTGCCGCCTCCGGTGACCCCGTCGGTGGTGCGGTAGACGATTTTCGTGGCGGTCGCGCCGAGGTAGGCGACCCCGATGTCGACCTGACCCAACAGCATCGACGACACGATCTCACCGCGTTCGGAGCCCTCGGGTGCC
>NZ_LVCU01000347.1:0-3153 GCF_001647185.1 Rhodococcus sp. EPR-147 | reverse complement strand
CCACCGGTCCGGTCGACCTCACTGTCTCTGCGCTCCTACATTGCGTTCGTCTACGTCGTGCGTCGTGCGATGCGGGCTTCCGCCGCAATTTCTTCCACGTCCAAGCCATTCAACACTGCCCGCAGAGCTTCGTCCTCCAACTCCCCCGAGTCGCGGGCCGCGATGAGTGCCGCTCGCTGCGCGACCAGGACGTTGTGCCGCAGCGAATCGAACAACGCTCCTGCCGCCGCGATCCGCTTCTCGCGATCCTCGGTCTCGTCGGCATCCAATCGAGCGCGCACCGAGCGTCGGACGCGCTCGATCACCTCCGCGACACGTTCGCTGTCCACTCCTGCAATTCCGTCCTTCGCAGCGCGCTGGAGATAGTCCTCCGCCGCGGTACGGGCGATGGCCTGCGAGAGCAGCCGCTGATTGTCGTTGCGCTGTTGCTCGAGTGGATCTGCGACGTCGAGTCGGCGGATCAGCAGCGGAAGCGTCAGCCCCTGCAGCAGCAACGTCCCGACCGCGACGACGAAGGCCACGGCCTGAATCACTGCGCGGCCGGGGAATTCGTCGCCGAGCACGGTGGTCAGCGGCACACCGGCCGCCGCAGCGAGCGTGACCACCCCACGCATGCCCGCCCACGAGAGCACGAGGTTCTGCTGCCACGTCAATCCGGCTTCGCTGGGCGCAGATCGCCGAAACAGCTTGCGAAGCAGTATGTTTCGACCGGAGTTTGCGAAGATCCATGCTGGACGCACCGCTATGACCGCCAGGAGCACCAGCAGCGCATAGGCGAACACGTGGTGGACCGGCAACCCCTCACGCTGGACCTCTTCGATGACGAACTTCAGCTGTAAACCCATGTAGGCGAACACGAATGCTTCGAGCAGAAGATCCAGCGTGGGCCACACCTGCCGTTCCTGGACCCTCGTGGAGACCGAGACGTCGGCAGTGACGCGGCCCAGAACGAAGCCTGCCGTGACGACAGCGAGCACACCGGAGGCATGAATTTCCTCGGCCGCCAGATAGGCCGCGAACGGTAGGACGAGTCCGAGCACAGTCTCGAGCGCCGAGTCGGCGATCCGGTTTCGCACGAAACGAACGATGCGCGAGAGGACGAATCCGACCAGAACACCGCCGACGATCTCGTACAGGAAGAACAGCACCGGTGAGCCCAGTTCGATTCGACTGCCCGTCACCGACGCGACGGCCAGGGTGAACAGAGTCAACGCGGCCGCGTCGTTCACCAAGGACTCGCCGGTGAGGATCGCCATCATTCGCGCGGGCAGGCCGAGTTTGCGGCCGACGGCGACGGCGGACACCGCGTCGGGCGGGGCGACGACGGCACCGAGGACCAGAGCCGCACCCAAGGTCAGCTCCGGAATCAGCAGATTGGCGAACCAGCCGACGGCCACCGTCGTCACGATCACCATGACCAGTCCGAGCCGAAGGATCTGACCGAGATTTCGCCGGAAGGTGACGAACGAGAAATCCAGCGCGGCGGAGTACAGCAGCGGCGGAAGCACCACGCCGAGGATCAGCTGAGGCGACAGGCTGACGTGCGGGACCCCGGGAACGAACGAGGCAATGGATCCGACGGTGACCAGGACAAGCGGGACCTGCAGATCGATACGCCTGGCGAAACCGGCGACTGCGATCGCGAAGATGACTACGAGAAGAAGAATCGGTCCGTCCACCCCGACGATTGTGCCGTCAGCCGCACCCCGGGGTACGACCGACGGCCACGATCACCGATGCGGAAGACCGAAAGGTCCTACTTGTCCGGAATCGCCTTCTTGACTGCGTCCTGAACCTTGTCGACCTTGTCGGAGTACTTCCCGCCGGTCTTGTTGTCGATGAAGTCCCCAGCCTTCTCCACGACGTCGTCGATCTTGTCCGAGTTCTCGGCCGCAAGGTCCTTGCCCTTGTCGACCATGCCCTTCAAATTGTCTGCGAAGCCCATGAAACTCTCCTGCCGGTCGGGTGCAACGGAACACCCGGAAGCCTACGTTTCGTTCTGCCGATTGCGTAGTACCGATCCGAATCGATGAGCCACCTCGACGAGCGCGATACCGATGCCGCCGATGATCAACGCACTGGTGGTGGCTCCGACGTTCGACGGATCGAGCTTGAAGAAGGTGCGGCAGAACGGGATTGCGAACAGCAGCAGATAGCCACCGACCGACCCACCGAGCAGCAGGATCTTCCACCAGTTGTAGGGCCGCGCGACGACGGCCAACACCCACAGCGCGATCATGATCAACGTGATCAGCGCGGTGGTACTGGCCTGCGTCACCTGGGTCTCGCTGGCGTTGGGGCCCGCGTAGACCAGCAGGTAGGAGACGAACGTGCACGAGCCGACGATCAATCCGGACGGGACGGCCAGCCGCATCACCCGCGAGACGAATCCGCTGCGCGCCCGCTCGTTGTTGGGCGCGAGCGAGAGAACGAACGCCGGGATGCCGATGGTGAACCATGCCGCGATCGTCACGTGCCGGGGCAGGAACGGATACGGAATCGGCTCGAAGTGGAAGATCTGCGAGAGCACACCCGAGAGCCCGATCAGAAACGCCAGCAACACCGAGTACACGGTCTTGGTGAGGAACAGATTGGAGACACGCTCGATGTTGCCGATGACGCGTCGCCCCTCCCCCACGACGTAGGGCAACGTGGCGAACTTGTTGTCCAACAACACGATCTGCGCGACGGCTCGGGTGGCCGCACTCCCCGAACCCATCGAGACGCCGATATCGGCGTCCTTGAGTGCGAGCACGTCGTTGACGCCGTCGCCGGTCATCGCGACCGTATGGCCGCGAGATTGCAACGCGCCCACCATCGCCCGCTTCTGATCGGGCCGGACCCGACCGAACGTGGTGGAGGACGCCACGGCGTCGGCCAGCTTGTCGGAGTCCTCGGGCAGATCACGCGCATCGATCGGGGCGTCGCCGCCCGGCAGGCCGAGCGAACCCGCGACCGCACCGACCGAGACGGCATTGTCGCCGGAGATGACCTTGACCTCGACGTGCTGGCTTGCGAAGTACTCCAACGTGTCTCGGGCATCCTCGCGCACCTTCTGCTCGAGAATCACCAGCGCACGCGGTGTCACCACACCGGGTGCCTCGTCGTCGTCGACCGAGCGGTCCGAGCTGGCGAGCAACAACACCCGGAGTC
>NZ_LVCU01000346.1:0-22827 GCF_001647185.1 Rhodococcus sp. EPR-147 | reverse complement strand
CGCCGTAGGACAGTCCGCTCCACTTCTTGGCCGAGGAGAACGGGGCCACGGCGCTCTGCGTCCACCCGGGCGCGTCCGGATACGCTTCGCCGACGGCCTGCACGCTCGCATTCGGCCGCGGATCGTCGTGCGCCAGAGATGCGAGAGCCGCTGTGACGGAATCGGAATCGTGCTCGTCCATCAGCATCAACTCGGACAGCCGCATACCGTTCTCGGTGAGGGTTCCGGTCTTGTCCGCACACACCACGTCGACGCGGGCGAGGCCTTCGATCGCAGGCAGCTCCTGGACCAGGCACTGCCGTTGACCGAGTCGGATCACACCCACCGCGAATGCGATGGACGTCATCAACACCAGGCCTTCGGGCACCATCGGAACGAGCGCGGCGACCATACCGTTGAGGGCCGGCTTCAAAGCCTGACCGCTGGAGAACAATTGGTTGTAGATGATCAGCGCGCCCGCCGGAATCATCAGGTACGTGATGAACTTCAGGATCTTGTCGATACCGCTGCGCAGCTCGGACTTGACCAGCGTGAACTTGCTCGCCTCCTCGGCGAGCTTGGCCGCGTACGCATCTCGGCCCACCTTCGTCGCACGGTACGCCCCACTGCCTGCGACCACGAAGCTTCCCGACAGCACCTGCGTCGCTTCGAGTTTGTGCACCGTGTCGGCCTCGCCGGTGAGCAACGACTCGTCGACCTCGAGGCTTGCGCTCTCGATCACCTCACCGTCGACGACGATCTGATCACCGGGACCGAGTTCGACGATGTCGCCGAGCACGACCTCGTCGGGGGGAATCTGCTTCGAGACACCCTCGCGTCGAACCTGGGGCTTGTTCTGTCCGACGATGGCCAGCCGATCCAGCGTGCGCTTCGCGCGAATCTCCTGCACGATGCCGATGCCGCTGTTCGCGACGATCAACAGCCCGAACATGCCGTCGATCACCGAGCCCGTCGAGAGCACGATGATCAACAGCACACCGAGGATGGCGTTGATTCGGGTGAACACGTTGCCGCGGACGATGTCGCGAACCGACCGAGAAGCACGGGCCGGAACGTCGTTGGATTTTCCCTCGGCCCTGAGCCTGGCGACGTCCGCCTCGGTCAGCCCGGTGTCCCGCTGAGCATCGGCCTCGATAGACATGCGTGCAGCTTAAACCCGCTCAGCCGAGCCGAGACCACCAGCGATCGTCGTGCAGGGTTCGGGTGCCGTCGATGCGCTGGCCCGGCATCGGTACCGCCACCTGCACACCGACGTCCTGCGCAGCGGCATGCAGCCGCACGATCGGCTCGGACCACGGATGGAAGGCGAGGTTGAACGTGGCCCAGTGAATCGGAACGAAGATGCCCGACGCCGTCAGGTCGATGTGCGCCGTGACCGCTTCCTCGGGATTCATGTGGATGTCCGGCCACCGGGCGTCGTAGGCCCCGACGGGCAGCAGCGTCAGGTCGAAGGGGCCGTAGTTGCTGCCGATCTCGGCGAACTTCGGTGTGTAGCCGGTGTCGCCGCCGAAGAAGACGCGTCGAATCGGACCGGCGAAGGCCCAGGACGCCCA
Organism: Rhodococcus sp. EPR-147; assembly: GCF_001647185.1. Lineage (NCBI taxonomy): Bacteria > Bacillati > Actinomycetota > Actinomycetes > Mycobacteriales > Nocardiaceae > Rhodococcus > Rhodococcus sp. EPR-147. The sequence continues at coordinate 21,274 of NZ_LVCU01000346.1, read as the reverse complement.
CTGCGTGGAGTCCCGGGTCAGACCGCGGCCGGAGAAATGCCGAGCCTCGGTGCACGTGACAGTGAGGCCGCCGATGTTGGTCTGCTCGTCCCAGTCCAGCTCGATGATGCGCTCGTCGGGCACCCGCCACTTACGCAGGTGAGCGCCGATGCCGAGCGGCACGACGAACGGAGCCGACTGTGTACTCGCCAGCTTCTGCACCGTCGCCTTGTCGAGGTGGTCGTAATGATCGTGGGAGATCACGATGGCGTCGACCGTCGGTAGGTCGACCAACTCGACCGGCGTCGGATGCAGCCGTGCCGGGCCCACCACCGAGGACGGGGACACCCGGTTGCTCCACACCGGATCGGCGAGGACGCGATAGCCGTCGACCTCGACGAGCGCACTCGAGTGGCCGTACCAGGTGACGGCCAGCTCGCCCGCGTCCACCGGCGCGATGGGCGGCGCCAACGGAATCGGGCGTTGCGGCCTGCCCTTGCCGCGTTCGGTGATCAGCGAGACGAACATGTTCTGCTGTCCCTTCTCGCCGCGCCCCGGTACGTAGCTCGAGCTCGGGTCGGAGTTGTGGAACCGGCGATCGCGGTATCGCGGAGACCCGGCGGCATACGGAGTGATGTGCACGCGTCGGGCACCGATGGCCGACGGCAGACCCCACAGCGCACGCGCCAACCAGGCCCCGCTCAGTGCTGCCGTTGCTCCCAGAACGAACTTCGTCTTCGTCACGGCCACCACAGTAGGCGGCGCCGACGTCTTCGCAGCTCACCCGTAGTCTTGCCGTAGAATATTCGCGTCGGTTTTGCTGCTAGAAGGGGAGACATTGAGTACCGAACAGCTCGAATTCCAGGCGGAGACGCGTCAGCTCCTGGATCTGATGGTGCACTCCATCTACTCCAACAAGGACAGCTTTCTCCGTGAACTGATCTCGAACTCCTCGGACGCGCTGGACAAGCTGCGCCTGGAGTCGTACCGCAACAAGGACCTGGACGTCGACGTCTCGGATCTGCACATCGAGATCGACATCGACGCTGCGGCCCGCACGCTGACCATCCGCGACAACGGCATCGGCATGTCGCGCGCCGAGGTCATCGACCTCATCGGCACGCTGGCCAAGTCCGGCACCGCCGAGGTTCGCAAGAAGCTCAAGGAAGCCAAGGACGCGGCCGCCTCCGAAGAACTGATCGGCCAGTTCGGCATCGGCTTCTACTCCACGTTCATGGTGGCCGAGAAGGTCACGCTGCTCACCCGCAAGGCGGGCGAGAGCACGGCCACCCAGTGGGAGTCCACCGGCGAGGGCACCTACGAGATCACCGACGTCGACGACGCCCCGCAGGGTTCGTCGGTGACGCTGGCCCTCAAGCCCGCCGACGAGGAGGACCACCTCCACGATTACGCGTCCGAGCGCAAGATCAAGGAACTGGTCAAGAAGTACTCCGACTTCATCGCCTGGCCCATTCGCATCGACGTCGAGAAGCGCGTCAAGAGTGAAGAAGAGGGCGGCGAGGACACCGTCACGATCGAGACGGAGACGATCAACTCTCAGAAGGCTCTGTGGACCCGCTCCAAGGACGAGGTGTCCGAGGAGGAGTACAAGGAGTTCTACAAGCACGTCAGCCACGCCTGGGACGAGCCGCTCGAGGTCATCCCGTTCAAGGCCGAGGGCACGTTCGAATACCAAGCACTGCTGTTCATTCCGTCGCAGGCACCGTTCGACCTGTTCATGCGCGAGAGCCAGGCCGGCGTGCACCTGTACGTCAAGCGCGTGTTCATCATGGACGACTCGCAGGAACTGCTGCCCGAGTACCTGCGCTTCGTCAAGGGCGTAGTCGACGCAGCGGACCTCTCGCTCAACGTCTCTCGCGAGATCCTGCAGCAGGACCGGCAGATCCGTGCGATCCGTCGACGCCTGACCAAGAAGGTGCTCTCCACGGTCAAGGAACTGCAGAGCGAGCAGCCCGACAAGTACAAGACGCTGTGGTCGCAGTTCGGCACGGTCCTCAAGGAGGGCCTGATCTCGGATTCGGACAACCGCGAAACCCTCTTGGGCATCTCCTCGTTCGCGTCCACCAACTCCGAGGAGGGTGTGACCACCCTCGCCGAGTACGTGGACCGGATGAAGGACGGCCAGCAGCAGATCTACTACATGACGGGCGAATCCCGTCAGCAGATCGAGAGCTCGCCGCACATGGAGGCCTTCAAGGCTCGCGGGCTCGAGGTGCTGCTGCTCACCGATTCGGTCGACGAGGTGTGGGTCGGCAACGTCACCGACTTCGACGGAAAGTCGTTCCAGTCCATCGCCAAGGGCGAGGTGGACCTCGACACCGAAGAGGAGAAGAAGGAGTCCGAGGCCAAGCGCGAGGAGCAGGACAAGGAGTTCGCCGACCTGCTCACGTGGCTGACCGAGACCCTCGGCGAGGACGTCAAGGAGGTGCGCCTGTCCACCAGGCTCACCACGTCCCCGGCCTGCGTCGTCGGCGACGAGTTCAGCTTCTCCCCGCAGCTCGAGAAGATGTACAAGGCGTCGGGACAGTTCGTGCCGACCTCCAAGAGGATCCTCGAACTCAACCCGACCCACGACCTGGTGACGGGACTGAAGAAAGCTCGCGAGGATCGCAGTGACGATCCGCACCTCGCCGAGACCGCCGAATTGCTCTATGCGACGGCCCTGTTGGCCGAAGGCACCGAGCTCAAGGACCCGGCGAAGTTCTCGCGTCTGCTGGCCGATCGATTGACCCGCACCATCTGAGTGCCTGCGGCAGTGGTGTGGTTGTGTGCCCCAGGCGGCACTCAACCGCGCCACTGCGGCCGAGCAACGAAAGGCCCGACCGTGCAAGAACCTGTTCTTACCGAACGACAAGGCGACGTGGTCGTCTGGACGTTGAACAATCCCCAGGCCCGTAATCCCATCTCCGAGATGGAGACCGTCGACGCCCTCGAGGCCGCGATCGCCGACGCGAACGGGGATCCATCGATCAGGGTTGCCGTCCTGACCGGTGCCGGTTCGGCATTCTCGTCGGGCGGGAACGTCAAGCACATGCGGGACAAGCAGGGAATGTTCGGTGGTAGCCCGGCCGAGTTGCGGCAGGGCTACCGGCACGGCATTCAACGAATCCCAAAGGCGTTGTATCACTGCGAGATTCCCACGATCGCCGCGGTCAACGGCCCGGCCATCGGAGCAGGCTGCGATCTGGCCTTGATGTGCGATCTCCGAATCGCCTCGACCACTGCGACATTCGCCGAGAGTTTCGCCAAGGTGGGCATCATTCCCGGAGACGGTGGGGCCTGGCTGCTCCCCCGGGCCATCGGCATGGCACGGGCGAGCGAAATGGCGTTCACCGGCGAGGCCATCGACGCCGCTACGGCATTGGAATGGGGCTTGGTCTCTCGGGTCGTCGAGCCCGAGGATCTGCTCGACGCTGCCCACACACTGGCTCGGCGTGTGGCGGCCAACCCACCGCAGGTACTGCGTATGACGAAGAAGTTGTTGCGCGAGGGCCAGCAGCAGAGTCTGGAATCCTTGCTCGAACTCTCCGCCGCCTATCAGGCCATCGCACACCACACCGAGGATCATTCCGAGGCTGTCGACGCGATGCTCGAGCGTCGCGATCCCGAGTTCCGAGGACGCTGACTCGCCAGGTGAGTGGAAACTCGGGCCCCACTACGAGTTTCCACTCACCTGCGACGAAGTCGCTACTGCGGGGGCAGGATGTGCTCCCCCGTCTTGTCGGTGCTCAGCGACAGTGAACTGATGTACTGCTTCTCCCCGTTGGGCCCGGGCACGTTGGACGCGATCATGTCGGGTCGCTCGAATTCCATTCCGCTGACGTGGCACATCACGAGTGCGTCGGACGGGTTGCCGTGCTCGTCGAACATCGGCAGATCGATGCCGTCATCGGTACGCCGCAGGTAGTACTTGCCCTTGGTTGCCACCGCCAGGATGGGCGGAAGTATCAGTGCCAGAACGAGAGCCACGATCGGCGAGTACGGTTTGATCGCCGGTCCGAATGCTCCGAAGAACACCAGAATCGACAGGATGGCCGACACCGCCATCGATCCGAAGCCGACCGGATTGATGTTGTAGAGCATGCCGCGTCGAAACTCGGGGACCTTGGGTGAGAGCTTCAGGATGTACTTGTTGAAGACGATGTCCGACGCCACCACGGCGATCCACGCGATACCGCAGTTGGCGTAGAAGCCGAGGATGTCGTTGAGGAAGCTGAACATGTTGGCTTCCATCAGGATCAGCGCGATCGCGAGATTGAAGAGCACGAAGACCATGCGACCCGGGTAGGTCTTGGTGATGCGGGTGTAGGAGTTGGTCCACGCCAGCGACCCGGAATACGCGTTGGTGACGTTGATCTTGATCTGACTGATGACGACCAGGATCACCGCGAGGGTCATGGCGAGCCAACCCGGCATGAAGTTCTCGTAGATCTCCAGGAACTGGTGCACCGGCTCGTTGGCGATGGTGGATCCGTCGACCACGTTGGCGATCAGGTACACGGCGAGGAACAGTCCGACGACCTGCTTGAGCGCACCGAAGATGACCCAGCCCGGACCGGCGAGAAGCACTGCGGTCCACCAGCGTCGGGAATTCTCGGGAGTCTTGGGCGGCATGAAACGCAGGTAGTCGATCTGCTCGGCGATCTGCGCGATGAGCGACAGACACACGCCGGCCGCGAGCATCACCGATCCGATGTTGACCCCCTTGCCGTCGGCACCGTCCTGACCGCCGTAGGCGAAGAACTCGCCGACCGAATCGGGATTGCTGAACACGAGGTAGACGAACGGCAGCACCATCAGCACCAGCCACAGCGGAGTGGTCCAGACCTGCAGCTTGGCAAGGGCTTTCATACCGTAGATGACCAGCGGGATGACCATGATCGTGGACACCGCGTAGCCGATGGGCAACGGAATGCCCAGGCCGAGTTCGAGTCCCTGCGCCATGATCGAGCCTTCGAGCGCGAAGAAGATGAACGTGAACGTCGCGAAGATGACGTTGGTGACAACCGATCCGTAGTAGCCGAAACCGCTTCCCCGCGTGATCAAATCGAGGTCGATGTTGTAGCGGGCGGCATAGTAGGCGAGCGGGAGCCCGGTCAGGAAGATCACGACGGCGAACACCAGGATGCCCCAGAGCGCGTTGCCGGTTCCGTAGGAGATTCCGATGTTGGCACCGATGGCGAAGTCCGCGAGATACGCGATGCCGCCGAGGGCGGATGTCGCGACGACTCCGGTTCCCCACTTGCGGTAGCTACGCGGCGCGAAGCGCAGCGTGTAGTCCTCGAGCGTCTCTTTCAGCGCGGTGTCTGTCGGCGCAGGCTGTACGGCGGTCATGGGTCAACAACGTAGAACCGCCACGTTGCCGCTATGTCTTGGAGAGATGTAGCTCCGGTTACTCAGTCCGGCGATTCGGACATTCGTCCCCGTAGTCCTGCCGGCGAGGTTTGTCAGGCGACTGCGCGCGCCGCCAGCAGCGAGAAGTTCGACAGCTCGGCGCGCAGCATGTTCATCGCGCGATGCTGGGCCACTCGCACGGCTCCGGCCGTCATTCCGAGTGCTTCGCCGGTCTGCGGTGCCGTCATTCCCCACACGACTCGCATCAGGATGATCTTGCGGTACTTCGTCGGCAGGGTGTCCATCAATGCCTGGGTGTGGCTACGCAGTTCGTCGCCGAGCGCGAGCTGCTCCGGTCCGGCATCGGTGGATTGCTCCTCCGGCATCTCGTCGATCGAGAACGACTGTCGCAGAACCGATTTACGGCCAGCGTCGGCCAGCTTGTGCGCGGCGATCCCGTACACGAACGCCATGAAGGGCTTGCCCATGTCGCGGTACTTGGGAATGGCGGTGACCAGTGCGAGGCAGACCTCTTGCACCACATCGTCCGCGGCGACGTCGAGATTCCCGATGCGGGCGGCGCAGTATCGACGAACCGGTGGCTGGATCAACACCAGCACCTGTTCGAGAGCGAGTCGATCTCCCGCAACGGCGCGGGGCACAACGTCCTCGAGCCTGTCCATGCCGAAACTCATGGCCGATCTCCTCACTGGCAACGCGCGTCCTCTCCTGAACGCTCACCAGTACTTCGGTGCCGATTCCCACCCGGCTTGGTCCGAGTGGCTACCACACCGAACAAAAATTGTGATTCAGGTAACACGGTGTGTCGGCGAAGCGAAGTACCGGACAACACCGTCGTCGCAGCACGTGACACTCACACCCGCGGAGCGCCGCCCATGAATACCAACGAGATCACCAGCGAGCAGAGCCATCAGGTCGGTCGCCGCAGCACCGTCGCTGCCGGCGACGGCACCGCTCTGGCGGTTCGTGAGTTCGGGCATCCGAATGCACCGCTGACCGCGGTGTTCGTGCACGGACACTGCCTGCGGATGCAGTCGTGGACCGACCTGCGTGCACAGGTGGAACACGCCTGGGGAGACGATGTGCGGATCGTGATGTACGACCACCGCGGGCACGGGGAGTCGAGTGCGGCCGCGCCGGAGAGCTGCACCATCGATCAGCTCGGTGAGGACCTGGCGGACGTCATCCGTGCGATGGTCCCGTCGGGACCGTTCGTCGTCGTCGGCCATTCGATGGGGGGAATGACGGCGCTCTCCTACGCCCGTCAGAACCCGGAGGCCATCGGCACGCGCCTGGTCGGAGTCGGTTTGATCGCGACGTCGGCGGGTGGAATCACCGACGACGGACTCGGCAGTGCCCTCGCGCATCCCGCGGTGTCGGTGTTCCAGGCCGCTGTTCGACGCGCCCCTCGACTGATGTCGGGTGCCAAGAGACTCAGTCGCGGCGTGTGGGCACCCATCGTCAGGACCGCGGGCTGCGGATCCCGAAGAGTCGGTCCGAGGGTGGTGACGCTGGCGACGGCAATGCTGGGCGAGACGTCCATCGTGACGTTGGCCGGCTTCCTCGGGGCATTCCGAGGTCTGGACGAGGTGGCCGGCCTGGCTGCGCTCGCCTCGATCCCCACCCTGGTGTTGTGCGGCTCGGACGACCTGATGACACCGATACGTCACTCGGAAACCATTGCCGAACATCTGCCCGACGCTCGCCTGGTGTGCGTCGCGGAGGCCGGGCACATGGTGATCCTCGAACGGGCCCACGAAGTGGCCGATGCCGTCGTCGAACTCGTGACGGCGGCTCGCCGTGCACACGTGCGAGATCTCGCCCTGGCTCGCTAGCGACAAGAACCTGCCGACGACTGTGGCCCGCAACGGAGGATCCGATGCGGGCCACAGCACTGCTGTACGAGAGTTACTTCTTGACGGCGGGAGGAGCGTTGAGGAGCTGGATGAACTGCCCTGCGTTGCCGGCGATGGCACCGAGACCACCGATGGCGGTTCCGGCGAGCGAAGCACCCGAGCCGAGAAGCAGTGCGCCGCCGACGCATCCGGCTACCGGTGCTGCACCGAAGAGCAGCAGGGCAGGCGCGGAGACGGTGCCGGCGGCGATGGCTCCGAGGAAGCAACCGGTGACCAGACCGGTTGCGGCTCCGAGGAATCCACCGACCGAAGCGGACAGGCTGATGTTGTCCTTGACGCCGGAGACCGCGGCGGGCAGGTCGACCTGCTGCAGACCCGGGAGAGAGGCGGAGACCGGCGTTGCCGCGGCAGGCGAGGCGTCGGCGGTCAGGGTGGCGCGGTTTCCGTCGATGACGGCGGCGACGGGGTGCGAGAAGCCGTCTGCGGCAATGGCCAACGGCACCGAGTCGACCAGCACACCGTTGGCGTCGCGGACGACGAGGTGGTTGTCCTCGTTGCTCAGGGTGCCGGCCGTCGTGTCGACGAGGACCTGGTTGCCGGCCTGGGTGACGTTCCACCCGACGGCAGCGGCGGGAGCCGGTGCCGGATCCGCATAGGCGGTGCCCATGGCGGTCGTCATCGCTGCAATGACCAATGCGGACGTTGCCGCGAATCGAGTCAGCTTCATGTTCCTCAGTCTTTCGTCGTGTCCATCACTCGATGCGAGCAGCGAAAAACTATGGGTGGAACACGCGGGTCAGGAGAACCGAAGATGAACGATCGGGGTCGAACCGAACAACGATTGCACGCATCGACTCATAAGGGACAGAACGGGTTTCGAAGGCCAAACCGTTCGTAAACGACACGCGCGGGTTGTCTCTACTTACCGAAAAGACCCGGCTTGTTGCTGCCTCCGTGGCTCACCCCGAAGTCGTAGGCGGACTCGGCGTGCTCGTGCTCGTCGAGACCGTCGGCTTCGTGTTGCGCGTCGGCGCGCACTCCCATGACAGCCTTGATCGCGAACGCGATGCCGGTGGTGACGACGGCGCAGTAGGCGAACACCGCAGCCACCGCGACCGCCTGTACCCACAGCTGATGCAGCCCGCCGCCGTACAACAGACCGTCCACCCCTGCCGGCATCTTCGCACTGGCCACGAGTCCGATCATCAGCGTGCCGACGATGCCACCGACGAGGTGCACACCGACGACGTCGAGCGAATCGTCGTAGCCGAAGCGGTATTTGAGGCCGATGGCCAGAGCACACAACGCACCCGACGCGATGCCGATCGCCGCGGCACCGATCGGGGTGACCGCCGTGCACGAGGGTGTGATGGCCACCAAACCGGCCACGACGCCCGAGGCCGCACCGAAGGACGTCGCATGGCCGTCCCGCAGCTTCTCGACGACGAGCCACGCCGCCATGGACATCGCTCCTGCACCCATCGTGTTCACCAGAGCCACCGCGGCGACGCCGTCCGCGGCCAACGACGACCCCGCGTTGAACCCGAACCAACCGAACCACAGCAGCCCGGCTCCGAGCATGACGGCCGGAAGGTTGTGCGGGCGCATGGGATCTCGCGGCCAACCCCGCCGCTTGCCGACCACGAGCGCGAGAACGAGGCCGGCGACGCCTGCGTTGATCTCCACCGCAGTTCCGCCGGCGAAGTCGATGGCACCGAGCTTGTTGGTGATCCACCCACCGAACTCACTGGTGAGCCCGTCGAGCGAGAACACCCAGTGCGCCACCGGAAAGTAGACGAGTGTGGACCACAGCGCCGCGAACAGCACCCAGGGTACGAATCGCATTCGGTCTGCGACGGCGCCGGAGATCAGCGCCACCGTCACCATCGCGAAACCTGCCTGGAACGCCGCGAACACCAGCGCTGGAACGGTTCCCACCAACGGAATCGACACCGTCCCTGCGGCCGAGGTGTACACCCCGCCCAGCAGACCCTCGAAACCGGCGTACTGCAACGGGTTTCCGATCCACCCGCCGATCACGTTGTCGCCGAACACCATCGAGAATCCGAACGCCAACCACAGCAGCCACACCACTGCGATTGCCGACAAACTCATCATCATCATGTTCAGCACACTCTTCGAGCGCACCATGCCGCCGTAGAAGAAGGCCAGGCCGGGAGTCATCAACAGCACCAGCGCGGTACTGGTCAGCAGCCACGCCGTATCGCCCGCATCGGGCGCGCCGACGATCACCGTCCCACGAACTTCGGCTTGCGCTTCTCGGATCGTGCGCGGCGCGCTTCTTTCATGTCCTCGCTGCTCCACGCGGCCTCGAACGCAGCGACCTGCTCCGGCGTCGGAACATCCTGTGCTCCATCGTCGTTGAAGACGAGCTTGAGGTGACGCAACGCCAAAGGAGCGAGTTCGGTGATCGACTGCGCCCACTGTGTCGCGACGTCCAGGTCGCCGAGTTTGTTCGCCAGCCCGCAGGTGAACGCCTGCTCGGTGTACACCCGCTCACCGCCGAGCAGGATGGTGCGCGCAACACCTCCGCCCGCGAGCGAGGCCAACCGCCGGATGGTCCAGTTGCTCACCGCGATGCCGAGCCGGGTCGACGGTATTTCGAAGAAACTGCCCGGCGCAACGACTCGCAGATCGCACGCGACAGCCAACTGTGTGCCGGCACCGACGGCCGGTCCGTTCACCGCGGCCACGACCGGAATCGAGGCCCGCTGAATTGCCGTCAGCATCTCTTCGAGGATCTGCCCGAAATGCTCGGGAAACGCGTCCCCCGTCAGGTCTGCACCCGCACAGAAGCTGGTGCCCTGGCCGGTGACGACCACGACCCGCGCGCCGTCACGCTCGGCTTGTTCGACTCCGCGATGCACCGCCAGGCACAACTCGGAGTTCAACGCGTTCCGTCGATCCGGCCGCTGCAGTTCGAGGGTGACGACGTCGCCGTCACGAGAGAGTCCGATCACGAGAGCAGAGGTTACCCACCAGTACACAAAATGACAGTGCGGGGCCTGATCTACTGGTCTCCATGATCGACACTCGGGTCGCCGTCATCGGCGCCGGCCAAGCCGGACTCTCGGCCGGTTATCACCTGCACCGCACCGGACTCACCGCAGGCGAGGGCTTCGTGATGTTGGATCGCTCCCCCGGGCCGGGCGGCGCATGGCAGTTCCGCTGGCCCTCGCTGACGCTGAGCACCGTCAACGGCGTCCACGACCTGCCCGGTATGGCCTTCGCGGACACGCTCGGAGACGAGCCGGCCGAGACCATCGCCGCCGCCGACGCCGTCCCCCGGTACTACCGCGAGTACGAGGAACGCTTCGAACTGCATGTTCGACGCCCCGTCACGGTGACAGTCGTGTGCGATCGGGAACCCCGATTCCGAGTCGAAGCCGGCGAGACCGTCGTCATGGCCGAGGGGCTGATCAACGCGACCGGGACGTGGGAGAAGCCGTTCGTTCCGCACTACGACGGAGCCGAGACGTTCGCAGGCAGGCAACTGCACACCAAGGACTATCGGACGGCCGACGAGTTCGCAGGCAAGCACGTCGTGGTGGTGGGCGGCGGCATCTCGGCCGTCCAACTGCTCGACGAGATCTCACAGGTCACGTCCACGACATGGGTGACGCGTCGACCACCGGTGTTCCGGGACAGCGAATTCGACCACGATGCCGGCCGCAAAGCCGTCGCCATGGTCGAGGAACGTGTGCGGGCAGGCCTGCCACCCGGCTCGGTCGTCTCGGTGACCGGGCTGTTGCTCACGCCGTCGTTGGCTGCCGCCCGCGAGCGCGGGGCTCTGGAACGCAAGCCGATGTTCTCGTCCATCACGGAAGATTCCGTGGTGTGGGAGGACGGGTCGAGTCAGCACGCTGATGTGATTCTGTGGGCCACCGGTTTTCGGAGCGCCCTCGACCACCTCGCTCCGCTGCGCCTGCGCGGACACGGCGGCGGAATCGTCATGGACGGCAGGCTCACGACCCGGGTCGCCGCGAACCATCGCGTCCACCTGCTCGGCTACGGGCCGTCCGCCAGCACGATCGGGGCGAACCGAGCCGGGCGAGCCGCGGTGACGGAGTTGCTGGAAACTCTGGGCTAGGAGAGCTGCTCGGTCACGAATTTCGCCAGCGCGCCCAGTCGCGCCCGGCTCGGCATCGAGGTCGGAACGCCCAACGCGTCCAACGGTGCCGACGTCACCGGCCCGACGCAGATCGCGGCGACAGGTCCTCGAAGCGCGTCGAGGAAGGCGTCGAGCAGGCCGTTGTCCTTGGCGGTCGAGAGCAGGGACGCGACCGCGGGGGCGCTGGTGAACGTCACCGCGTCCACCCGATGGTCGATGATCTGTTCCAACAGGTCGACCAGTGGAGCCTGATCCGCGGGGCGAATCCAGCGGTACACCGGGATCGGTCGGACATGCGCGCCGAGTTCGGTCAGCGCATCACTGAGGTGAATGGTCGGCTCCCACTCGGTGATCACCCCGTGCAGCTGAACTGCGATGTCCACCCCGGCAACACCCTCGGCCTCGAGATGATCGGAGACTTCCTGCGAGGCCTCGGTGGCCGGCGACCAATCCTCGCGGAGCCCCGTGCCACGAATTGCCCCGCGCGCCTTGGGACCTCGCGCAAGGATTCGCGTGTGCCCCAGCGCTGTCACGAGTTCTTCGCGCATACCCCAGTCGGCGGCCGCGTCGAGCCAGCCCCGAAAACCGATGCCGGTACTGATCACGACGATCTGCGGTGGGCGTTGGACGATGCCCTCGGTGGCGGACCTCAGATCGGAGTCGTCGATCAGGGGCAGAACGTGAATCGCCGCGGCGTGAACGATGTTCGCGCCGCGGCGTTCGAGCATGGTGGCCAGTTCGTCTGCACGTCGCTCGGCAGTGAGGGCAACGGTCTTGCCTGCGAGCGAATCGGACATGGGTACAGACTAGGCCCCCGGTGTCAGCTGCTGAACTTGTCCGGGTCCGGGCCGGTGCGGCCGTCGGCGGAGTCGAGCGCGTTGATCTGCTGGATCTCGTCGTTGCTGAGCTCGAAGCCGAACACGTCGAAGTTGCTGGCGATGCGCTTCGGGGTCACCGACTTGGGGATCACCACGTTGCCGAGCTGAATGTGCCAGCGCAGGATGACCTGGGCCGGAGTGACGCCGTGCGCGTCGCCGATCTTCGCGAACACCGGCTCGTCGAGGATGGTGCCCGAGCCGAGCGGACTCCAGGCCTCGGTGGCGATGCCCTTCGAGGTGTGGAACGCGCGCAGCTCCTCCTGGACGAAGCGCGGGTGCAGCTCGACCTGGTTGATCGACGGCGTCTCGCCGACCGAGTCGATCAGCTTCTCCAGGGTGGGGATGGTGAAGTTGGAGACGCCGATGGAGCCGATGCGGCCGTCCGCCTTGAGCTTCTGGAACGCCTTGAAGGTGTCGATGTACTTGTCGCGGTCGAGCTGCTGCCAGTGAATGAGGTACAGGTCGAGGTACTCGAGTCCGAGGCGATCCATGCTCGCGTCGAATGCCTTCAGAGTGGAGTCGTAGCCCTGATCGTCGTTCCACAGCTTGGTGGTGATGAACAGCTCGTCACGGGCGATGCCGGACTCTGCGATTGCGCGGCCGGTGCCGGTCTCGTTCTCGTACACCTTGGCGGTGTCGATGCTGCGGTAGCCGACCTCGAGCGCCTCGGTCACTGCGGCCTGGGCACCGTCGTCGGGAACCTGCCACACACCGAACCCCAGCTGGGGAATGGACGTGCCGTCGTTGAGCACGATGGTCGGGACAGTACTGGTCTCGGCTGAATACGTCATACGAATGGCAACGGTGGGTGGGGTGGTGTTGTTCCCGGGCAGGAGTGGAGCCTGCGGAACGACCAGAAGTCGCAGCTTAGAGTTTCGGTGTGACCGCAACGCTTCGTATCGATGATCTCGCCGCTTTCCACGGCGATCGAACCCTGTTCTCCGGACTCGATCTGACGGTTACCGAGGGTGATGTGATCGGGCTCGTCGGAGCGAACGGTGCAGGCAAGTCGACGTTGTTGACCCTGCTCGCGGGTGTGGGGACGGCCGATCACGAGGGTGAGCTCTACACCAGCCCGCCCGACGCGACCGTCGGATATCTGGCGCAGGAGCCCGAGCGGATCGCCGGGGAGACGGTGTTGGACTTCCTCGGTCGGCGCACCGGGGTGACTGCGGCCGAACTCTCCATGAACGCCGCCGCCGAGGCGTTGGGGTCGAGTGATGACGACCTCTACACCCCGGCATTGGAGAAGTGGCTGGCACTCGGCGGCGCGGATCTGGCGGAGCGCACGGCGAAGGTGCTCGCGGATCTCGGTCTGGATGTCGACGGGTCTGCGCTCATGACGGCGCTGTCGGGTGGGCAGGCTGCCCGCGCGGGGCTCGCCGCGATTCTGCTCGCTCGCTATGACATCCTGCTGCTCGACGAGCCCACCAACGACCTCGATCTGGCCGGCCTCGAGCAACTGGAGCAGTTCGTCGTCGCGACGCGGGCCGCGATCGTCGTCGTCAGTCACGATCGTGAATTCCTGGCACGGACGGTGACGGGCGTCGTCGAGCTCGATCGGGCGCAGCGTCGTATCGATGTGTACGACGGCAGCTACCAGTCCTATCTGGCGGAGCGCGAAATTGCGCGCCAGCACGCCAGGGAAAAGTACGACGAGTTCGCAGACACCAAGTCTGCGTTGGAGTCTCGCGCGCAGATGCAGCGAAACTGGATGGAGTCGGGGGTGCGTAATGCGCGCCGGAAGGCCACCGACAACGACAAGATCGCCCGCAAGACCCGCGCCGAGTCGACCGAGAAACAAGCCGCGAAAGCTCGTCAGACCCAGCGGCGCATCGAGCGACTCGAGGTGGTCGAGGAGCCGCGCAAGGAATGGGAGCTGCGGATGGAGATCGCGGCGGCTCCCCGCAGTGGCACTGTCGTCGCAGTTCTGGGCGGTGCCATTGTCCGGCGATCCGGGTTCACCTTCGGCCCGGTGACGACGCAGATCGAGTGGGGCGATCGAATTCTGATCACCGGACCGAACGGCTCCGGCAAGACGACGTTGTTGTCGGTACTACTGGGCCGGTTGGACCCGGACGAGGGCTCGGCATCGTTGGGTTCGGGTGTGGCGGTCGGTGAAATCGACCAAGCGCGAGCATATTTCGTCGGCGAGGGAACAGTGTCCGACGCCTTGAGCGCAGCGGTTCCCGAGTGGCCCGACGCCGAAGTCCGTACCCTGCTGGCCAAGTTCGGCCTCCGCGGCGACGATGCACTGCGGCCGGCGTCGTCTCTCTCGCCCGGTGAGCGAACCCGCGCGGCACTCGCGCTGCTGCAGGCCCGCGGCGTCAACCTGCTGGTACTCGACGAGCCGACCAACCACCTCGATCTACCTGCCATCGAACAACTCGAACGTGCGATGGAGAACTTCGAGGGAACACTGCTGCTGGTCACCCACGACCGCAGAATGCTCGACACTGTTCGCAGCACTCGCCACTGGACGATGAACGCTGGACAGCTGAGCGAGAAGTAGATCGCACTGAATCGGGTGCAGCTGACCGCGGTGAGCGCGGTCAGCTGCACCCGATTTTCATCAACTGAGCAGAATTTCGTTGACCTCGGCGGCAGGGTGCATCGGCAGCCCGTGGTGGGTGGCGTTCTCGAGGACTACGGTCCTCGCCGTCGGCAGAACGGCATGCACAGCCGATTCGATGCGAGCGGCATTGTGCACCTTCCCTTTCCCTGCGAGGACCACGGTGGTGCGCACACCGAAGTCCTCGAACGCAGCGGGCTTCGGCCGCTTCGGAACAATGGTCTTTGCCGTCGGGAAATGTGCGGCTCCGAGCGCGAGGACGTCGAGCCAGTCGGGATCCAAAGCCAGGCCATCGGTCTCCCACGCTACGAAGCGGCGCTGCCGGTTTTCGTTGGGCCGCAGCAGTATCGGTAGCGCATGCATCAGGTACCGCGGACTCATGGAGCCGAAGCAGGCATTGGGATCGAGCAGAGTGAGCGCATCGACGCGGCCTTCGTTGCGCAAAGCGAACGCCAGGGCGATCATCGCGCCGTATGAATGTCCGCAGAGTGCCGCAGTTCGGAGGTCCAGTGCATCGAGAACCGCCGTCACCCAGTTCAGCAGCTCGTCCACGGAGTCGATGGACCGGTCACCTGGAACGCTGCGTCCGACGTCGCCCATGAGGTCGACCCCGTACAGCCGATATCGCTGCGAGAGTGCCTCGACGTTGGCGAACCACACGGTGGACGTGGCACCCGCCCCGGGGAGCAGCACCAGCGCCGGGCCGCCGACGGGTCCGCAGACGTTGATTCGTGTGGTGCCGTGCACCGTGTTCACGTCGATGGCTTGGGTATCGGCCGGCCACTTCTGCAGCACCCGGTCGTAGGCGGAGAAGAATTCGTCCAGCGACATTGCAACCCTCTATTCTCTCGATCATCGAGATAGTAGACAATGGAGAGACCGCTCGTCCAGCATCTTCTGAGGGATCAGCACATGACCGAACCTGTCGCCGCCGTGCATCAGCTGCGAGCACTCACCGTCGAGCTCGATCTCCTCGGCGCAGACTTCGCCCAGAAGCACTCACTTCACCCGACCGACATCCGCGCGCTGATCTGCCTGCTGGATGCGGACCGAGCCGGAACGCGTGCCACACCCGGCTGGCTCGGCGCGCAACTGGGTCTGGAATCGGCGTCTGTCACCGCCCTGATCGATCGAATGACCAAGCGAGAGTTGGTGCTACGCGAACCCGACCCATCCGATCGCCGGCGAGTACTGCTGCGTGTGACCGCGCATGCGTCGGAACTCGGCACGACGTTCTTCGGCCCCGTCATCGGTCGGGCCGTCGACGAACTCGCGCGCTTCACCCCCGATCAGCGGGCAACGATCGACAAGTTTCTGACGACGATGCGCGCCATCGTTGCCGACACCCGGGACCAACAGGCAACGTAGTCAACGGAAGCAATCTGTTATTAACCGTTGACAGATCGTTGGGTTTATACAACACTTCATTGTCATGAGCCCCGTCAAGCGCGGTACCGCGCTCCCGATCTTCAACAGGGTGGGTGTTCTGCGGGCAGAACGGAAGATGAGCCGCGCGCAACTGGCCGAACTCGTCGAAGTGAATCCCCAGACGGTGGGTGCCCTCGAACGAGGCGACCACTACCCGAGCCTCGACCTCGCGATGCGCATCTGCGACGTCTTCGATCTGCCGATCGAAGCAGTGTTCTCGCGCACCGAACTCGGACCACTCTCGGCCGAACTCTTCCGAAGGGAGAAGGATCGATGAACACGCACAGTCCCAGCATCTTCAGTAGATATCAGGAAGCCCGGACGAAAGTGTTTCTGGAGAACGAAAAGACCTATGCGAACTGGCTGCCGGGATTGCGAGTCCAGAAACGACGCCGAGCCTTCGTCGCCATCCTCCTGGTGCTGATCACAGCTTCCGCGGGCTTCGCACTGTCGGACCCGCTGTTCGAGTGGGCGATCGGATTCTGGGGAATCTGCTACATCGTGTTCGCGTTCGCGACAATTGTCCTCGGCATCGTGTCCAATCGGCGCGCCGAAGCACCGGTGGAAGCGCTCGACGAGCTCGAAGTCCAGCTCCGCAACCAGGCCCGATCCATCGGCCTGACGGTTACTCAGGTGTTGGGCACCGCTGCCGCGGCGTACCTGTTCCTCGGATCGATTTTCGGGGCAACGAATCTCGGGATCTCCGGCGGCGCACTGATGCTGACCGCTTTGAGCACTGGAGGTGCTACTCCCGCAATGCTTCTCGCATGGACCACTCCCGACCCCGACCCCGAGGACGGCTGACAATGAGCGAACGCACCGACATTCTCACCCGCTACCAGGCGTATCGCACGCGGCGATTCCTCGAGAACGACGCCAACACGAGACACTGGTTGCCGAAATGGCGCACGCAGCGTCGACGCCGCATTCTCGCCATCGCAGTAGTTGCTGCCGACCTGGCGTTCCTCGTCATCAGTATCTCGACGCTGTTCTTCTCGTGGGCCGCCATCGCGTGGATTCCGGCCGCAATAATCTTCGTTCCGATCTGGACGGCTCTGCAGACGGTCTCCGGCCGCCACAGCGATGCTCCCACGGGCGCACTCGACGAATGGGAAGTACAGCAGCGCAACGAAGCTCGCTCCATCGGCCTCACTGTCACGCAAGGTCTGGTGTTGGTGGCGGCTTTCGCTCTGATCTTTCTGTCCTCGACCTTTCCCGACCTCCCTCGCCTCGCCTACGCCGGCGGCGGTTGGACTCTCGCAGCATTGATGATCGGAATCTCGACTCCCGCAGTCATTCTCGCCTGGATCACCCCCGACCCCGAACCCGAAGATCTCGACCCGAAGTAACGACCGAAAGGGCACCATGAGCACCCTCACGATCGACTCCGTTTCCAAGAAGTACGGCGACAAAATCGCCCTGGACAATCTCAGCTTCGACGTCCGGCCCGGCGAGCTGTTCGGCTTCGTCGGCAGCAACGGCGCAGGCAAGACCACCACGATGCGCATCGCGCTCGGCGTCCTGTCGGCGGATTCCGGCCAGGTTCTGTTGGGCGGCAAGCCCGTCGACCTCGATGTTCGTCGCACCATCGGGTACATGCCCGAGGAGCGCGGCCTGTATCCCAAGATGAAGGTCGGCCCGCAGTTGGCGTACATGGCCGAATTGCACGGCCTGTCGTCCAAGGACGCGAAGGCCGCGGTGATCCGCTGGACCGAACGGCTCGGCATCGATCAACGGGTCAACGACACCGTCGACGCGCTGAGCCTGGGCAACCAGCAGCGGGTGCAGTTGGCGGCCGCGCTGGTGCACGACCCCGCGGTTCTCGTGTTGGACGAGCCGTTCTCCGGTCTCGACCCCATCGCCGTCGACGTGATGAGCGAGGTGCTGCGCGAAAAGGCCGCTGCCGGGGTGCCGGTGGTGTTCTCGAGTCACCAGCTCGACCTGGTGCAGCGTCTGTGCGATCGCGTCGGCATCATCGCCGCCGGCTCGATGAAGGCCGTCGGTACCGTCGACGAGCTACGCGGATCGGGAGATGCGCAACTGCGCGTCCATGCACCCCACGCCGCACCCGGATGGGCGTCGGGCATCGCTGGGGTGAGCACCCTCGGCCACAGCGACGGCGTCACCGTCCTGGGCTTGGCACCCGGGGCCGACGATCAAGAAGTCCTCCGAGCCGCACTGGCGACCGGTCCGGTACACGACTTCTCCATCCAGAAACCTTCCCTGAGCGACCTGTTCCGAGAGGCGGTAGTGTCATGAGCTCCCAACTGAACTCCTTCAGCGCAGTGTCCCTGATAGCCAAGCGCGAGTTCACCGTTCAGGTGATGAAGAAGAGCTTCGTCATCAGCAACGCGATCATTCTCGCCGTCATCGTCGGCGGCATCATCGCGTTCTCGATCTTCTCCGGCAGCGGCGACGAAGAGCGCGACGTCGTCGGCGTCGCCGGAGACCAGTCCATCGCAGCCGTGGTGGAAGCAACCGGGGACGCCGTCGGATCCCCGGTCGAGGTGCGCGAAGTCGCCGACGCGGCAGCCGCACGCAGCGGCGTCGAATCCGGGGATCTCGACGTGGCGCTGGTTCCGGACGGAACCGCGGGTGCGTACACCGCCGTCACCGAGTCCGATCTGACCGGAACGTTGAGAGCCGTCGTCGAAGGCAGTGTCGCGACGCAGGCAACGAATACTGCACTGGCGCAACAGGGTGTCGATCAGAACGAACTCGGGGCAGCGACGAGTGCCGCGACGGTCACCGTCGACGCAATCGATCCACCGGATCCCGAGGCCGGTCAGCGTACGGCTCTTGCCCTGTCCGCAGTGTTCCTGCTGTACGCACAGATCATCGGCTTCGGCATGTATGTCGCGATGGGCGTCGTCGAGGAAAAGTCCTCGCGTGTGGTCGAACTGTTGCTCTCCACCGTCCGCCCCCTGCAGTTGCTGTGGGGAAAGATCCTCGGTATCGGCGCGGTCGGCATCCTGCAGCTTGCTCTGTACGGAATAGCCGGTGTGGGAGCAGGATTGGGCACGGGGGTACTCACGATCACCGGTGCCGCGGTGAGCGTCTTCGCGGCAACGCTGGCGTGGTTCATCCTGGGGTTCGCCTTCTTCGCGGTGCTCTACGCCGCCGGCGGCTCGATGGTCTCGCGCCAAGAGGACGTCAACTCGACGACCATGCCGCTACTCATCCTGATCATGGCGATGTTCTTCGCGGCCTTCTATTCCGTCAGCGATCCGGAGAGCACCCTGGCCAACACCTTGAGCTGGATCCCCCCGTTCTCCGCCATCATGATGCCGCTGCGCATCGCTGCCGGGGTGACCTCACCGGTACAGATCGTCGGTTCGGCAGTCCTGATGGTGATCACCACCGCGATCCTGGCGATGGGCGCAGCGAAGATCTACCAGCGTTCCATTCTTCGGATCGGCAAGACCGTCTCGTGGAAGGAAGCGTTTGCTCGCTAGGGTTCGCTGCGTAGGCTCCCCGACATGCGCCCACGAACATCCGCCGCCGAGATTCTCGATTCCGTTCTCGACGGCGGATCGTTCGTGTCCTGGGACTCCACGCCGGTCGACGTTCACCCCAACGACTCCTATCGGCGCGACCTCACGAAGGCGCGGGAGAAGAGCGGGGTCGACGAGTCGGTGCTCACGGGCGAGGGCACCATCGACGGCCGGCGGGTGGTGATGATCGCGTGCGAGTTCGCGTTTCTCGCCGGTTCGATCGGCGTTGCTGCGGCCGAGCGCATCACCTCGGCCATCGAGCGCGCCACCGCGGAGGGCCTGCCGCTCATCGCCTCCCCCACCTCCGGCGGCACGCGCATGCAGGAGGGAACGTTGGCTTTTGTGCAGATGGTCAAGATCGCCTCCGCCGTCACCGCACACAAGGCGGCGCACCTGCCGTACCTGGTGTATCTGCGCAACCCCACGACCGGCGGGGTGTTCGCGTCCTGGGGATCGTTGGCGCACGTCACCGTCGCCGAACCCGGTGCGCTCATCGGATTTCTCGGTCCGCGGGTCTATCAGGCGTTGTACGACAAGCCCTTTCCGGACGGGGTGCAGACCGCCGAGAATCTCTACCAGCACGGCGTCATCGATGGCGTGGTGCCGTTGGATCACCTGCGCCACCTACTGATTCGCACACTTCGAGTGATCCTCGACGCCACCGTGTGGCCCGACCTCACCGACGACGTACAGGCCGAGATACCGGAGCAGTCTGCCTGGCATTCGGTGCAGTCGTCGCGTCGCGCGGACCGGCCCGGCATTCGGCAACTCATCGAACACGCTGCCAGCGAACACGTTCCACTGAGCGGCACCGGTCAGGGCGAGGCCGACACGTCGATCCTGCTGTCGCTGTGCCGAATCCGAGGGATCTCTTGCGTCCTGTTCGGCAACGACCGAAGCAGCAGCACCGCCACCGCCACCATGGGTCCGGCGGCACTGCGAGAAGCGCGACGCGGCATGCGCCTCGCCGAGGAACTGCGCCTACCGCTGGTGCTGGTGATCGATACCTTCGGCGCGGCACTGTCCAAGGAAGCCGAAGAAGGCGGCCTGGCACCCGAGATAGCGCGCTCGATCTCCGATCTCGTCACCGTCGATACCCCGACCGTCTCGGTTCTGCTCGGCCAGGGCACCGGCGGTGGAGCGCTCGCGCTTCTCCCCGCCGACCGGGTGCTGTGCGCCCAGAACGCCTGGCTAGCACCGCTTCCGCCCGAGGGTGCCAGTGCCATAGTGCACCGCGACACCGCTCACGCTCCGGATATGGCCGAGGCCCAAGGCATCAGGTCGGTCGATCTTCTGCGCGATGGCATCGTCGACGCCATCGTTCCCGAACTCCCCGATGCGGCCGACGAGCCCGCCGCGTTCTCCGGCCGCATCGCCGACGCCATCGTCCGGGAACTGCACGCGCTGTCGATCGTCGATCCCGCCACCCGGACTCGAAACCGACTCGGCCGCTACCGCAATCTCGGATAGACGGTATGGAGGTCTTGGCTGGGGCCCCTCCGCATGTAAGCGTGGGTTGCCGACAGGAGTGGGTCCTGGCCGGTAGAGCCACAGATGTG
>NZ_LVCU01000345.1:0-3187 GCF_001647185.1 Rhodococcus sp. EPR-147 | reverse complement strand
GGAGGCAACGACGCCGGCCAGAGCGGACCCGATCAGCACCACGACGAACGACAACCCCGGCGCGCCGATCACCGCAGCCAGAGGCAGCAGCGGCCCGTCGGATTGACCGAATGCGATGCGGCCCCAAGGGAAGCCGCCGAACGGGACCCGAGATCGTGCCGCTTCCATCGCCACCCAGGCGCTCGCCACCCAGACCGGCGCCCACGGCAGTCGGGACATCCGATCCGCTACCGCACCGAACAGTGCCACGAAGAGTGCTTGAACGACGGACAGCGCCAGCCACGGCACCGATCCGACGTACTCCCCCACCCACGGCAGCAGAGGCACGAAGAACGCCGAGCCGGCGACGAAGCCGTAGCCGGCCCCCGCACGCGCCCCTCGCCCGCGCACAGCCAACAGCAGCATTGCAAGTGCTACCGGAGCGAGAAACCACAGATCGATGGGCGGGAATGTGGCATACAACATCAGCCCGGATGAGGCGGCGGCGAGGAGCCGGATCCACGCGCGGACTCCGTTGCTGCCGGTCACCCACCGCGCCCGGCTCGGGTCGTAGACGAGAGGTCGAGGCCCGGGCTCGATGCCGGGAGCCGATCTCATGACGGCACGCGCGTGCAGCCGGTACCGGAGGAGCCTCTGCCGTTCATCAACTACTATGGTGCATAGTATTTTATGTGATGGCAACTCTGCGGCGGTGACCGATCCCCTTCCGTCGACACCCAGCACCTGTCCGAGATACACACCCGAGAACGAGGATCCGTGAACCGCTCGCCCACCACGTCTCCCACGCGGCTGCGTGCTTACGCAGTGACTCTCGTGCTGACATTGGTCGCTACCGCGCTGACCGTCGACTACTGGGCGCAAGAAGCATTGGTCGGCTCTCCGATCCCACTACCGATCCTCGAATTGCGGCTCGCCTTCAACCGCGGAATGGCCTTCAGTCTGGGCAATTCGCTGCCCCTATGGGTGATCGTGTCGGTCACGGCGACGATCACCGCCGGGGTCGCGGCCTACGGATGGCACAGCGCTCGGCACGGGGAGCAGTGGACCACGGTGGCGCTGGCGTTGATCCTCGCCGGCGCGCTGTCCAACGTTCTGGACCGGCTTGTCGACGGTGCGGTCACGGACTACTTTCACACCGGTTGGTGGCCGACATTCAACCTCGCCGACATCTACATCACCTGCGGGGTGGTGCTGATGATCGGGGCGGCACTGGCACGCGAGAGGGCACAAGGGTTGCCCCTCTGCCCGCAGTGCCCGACAGCGCCGGATCGTGAACGTGCATGAGATATCTCGGCGTTCGAATCGAATGCCCTGCAGTGCACATACATTCGCGACAGGACAATCATGCTGATCCGCTCGAACAGTGAGGGTGATCGACACCGGAACTGCTCGAAACATAGTCGACTACAACCACCGACACGCGATCGTCGCCTCTCGCTCACCGAGGCGTACCGAGGGGAGCCTGCTGTATGAGCGAGGACATCCCGGCGCTACCGCGCCGTATTTTTCTCGCTACGAGCTGCGCTACAGCGTGCCTGACTGCCGCCGGATGCAGCGTCGGCGAAGCCCCGTCCGGTGAGGACACCGCTTCCGACGGTCCCGTCACCTTGTCGGTGAACGATGTTCCTGTCGGCGGTGGAATCGTGCTCGCCGACCGGCAGGTCGTCGTCACCCAACCGGAACCCGGTATCTTCCGGGCCTTCTCGGCTATCTGTTCTCACCGAGGGTGCACAGTGAACCGAGTTCGCAACGGCACGATCGAGTGCCCCTGCCACAACAGTGCGTTCTCGATCACCGACGGGGCGGTCATGCGCAGCCCCGCCACCGAGCCACTGCCGAACCGTGCCGTGACCAGAACCGTCGATACCCTCACCGTCGACTGATCCATCACCGGGCGCGAACATGCGAGGTGGACGGGTTCGGGGTGAACGGTCTCGACCGGGCCGATGTGCGGCACTCGAGGACCCACTCTGTGCCCCCACCCGACGGGTGCCGGTTCGGTACATCGCTGCCGTGTCGACGACAGCACAGCGTGCCGATCGCGCACCGGGTCGAGACCTGCCTACCAATTGACCTCTCGGCACCGGCCTTCGCCTTCCCGGGGTTCGACCTGCACAGTGGCGTGTTCGAGACCGAACTCGTTGCGGAGAACCTGCTGCGCTGCAGCGAGCACCCGCGGTGTCTCGGCCTCCGGGGCGACCGTCAGATGCGCCGACGCGACCTCCATCCCCGACGTCAGTGTCCATATGTGCAGATCGTGCACCTCTTCGACATCGTCGACATCGGTCAGGGCCCTTTCCACGGCGGCGACATCGATGCCCGCCGGAGCATGTTGCAGCAGAATTCGTACGGCGTGACGGCCCAGGTTGAACGCGCGTGGCAGGACGAACACGCCGATGGCGACCGCGATGACCGGGTCGGCGTACCGCCACCCGAACAGGACGGTGACCAGTCCGCTGACCAGTACGCCGATCGAGCCGAGCATGTCCGCCATCACCTCGAGATACGCACCCCGAACATTGAGGCTGTCCTTGGCGCCGCTGCGCAGCAGGACGAACGCGATGAGGTTCATCACGAGCCCGAGGGTGGCCACCGCCATCACCGGGACGCCGGGGACCTCGGGCGGATTCGTGATGCGTTGCGCGGCTTCGTAGAGAATCCAACCGGCCACACCGAACAGCAGAAGTGCATTGAACAATGCGGCGAACACCTCGGCTCGGTAGAGCCCGAACGTGCGGGCAGCCTTGGTCGATCGTCGCTGTGCGAGTGTGATCGCCACGATCGCCATCAGCACCCCGAACACGTCGGTGAACACGTGTGCGGAATCGGAGAGCAACGCCAGCGACGAGGTGGACAGGCCGACGACGACCTGCGTCACCAGGGTGACCGCCCCCAGACCGACAGCGATCCACAGTCGCCCGAGGTGCTTACCGGACGCGCTGGCCGGTGAACCCGGCTCTATCCCGTGGCCATGTCCGTGCCCCATCGTTGCTCCTTCGTCGTGTCAGATCCGCAGAACGACAACATATTGCGATATGCGCATACATGCAAGTGTTGAAGGATCATCCGGCGGTGGCTGCCCGGACTCGTACAACTATCATTCGTAGTAGTTCATTGTCGGCGCAGGTCGGACTGCCTCGCGCCCATGCCGGAAACACGATCCACCGGGAAGAGGCGCACACCATGG
>NZ_LVCU01000344.1:0-6480 GCF_001647185.1 Rhodococcus sp. EPR-147 | reverse complement strand
GGTGGTCGCTGCACTGCTCGCAGCGATGTCGACGTCGCAAGCGCTCGTGCTGTTGGGTCTGCCCGATCCGGGCCCGATCACCACGTACGGGATCCCGGCACTGACCGCGATCGGCGAGGTGGCTGCCGTCGTGGCGGCGGGGTCGCTGCTCCTCGCGGCATTTCTCGTTCCGCCTCAGAGGTCGGGTGTGCTCGACATCGACGGGTACGTAGCCGTCCGCACCGCGGCGAAGGCCTCCGCAGTGTGGGCGGTGTGCGCGGCGGCGTTGGTGCCGCTGACACTCTCGGACGCCTCGGGTCAACCTGTCGGATCCGTTGCAGCGCAACCGGTGCAGTTCCTCGGTGCGATCGGCGATGTCGAGGCCTCCACTGCATGGGCCATCACCTCTGCGGTCGCGGCGATCACCGCCGCAGCATGCGCGGCGGTGTTGCGGCATCGATGGACCCCCGCCTTGTTCGCCCTGTCGATGCTCGCGTTGATCCCGCGCGCGGTCACCGGCCACTCCTCGACCGGCGGCAATCACGACATCGCGACGAACTCGTTGATCCTGCACATCCTCGCTGCCGCGCTGTGGGTGGGCGGACTCCTCGCACTTCTCGCTCATGCGCTGCGCGGAGGTGGGCACCTTGCCGTCGCGACCCGCCGCTACTCGACGCTCGCTCTGGTCGCGTTCGTGATCATGGCGGTCTCCGGAGTGGTCAACGCTGCCGTGCGAGTGCCCGTGACGTCGCTGTGGGATTCGACGTACGGCGCTCTGATACTGGCGAAGATCGCAGCTCTGGCGATCGTGGGGACCCTCGGGTGGATACAGCGACGACGAACGGTCCGCGCTCTGGCTCACGACCCCGCGAGGCGCAGATCCCTGATCACGTTGTCGATGATCGAGACCCTCGTTCTCGTCACCACCGTGGGCCTGGCGGTCGCACTGGGCCGCACTCCCCCGCCCCCGCCGCAGGACACCTCGCTGCCCCAGGTGCACGAAGAGGCCTTGGGCTACGTGTTGGACGGCCCGCCCACCGCTGCGCGGTTGGCGTTCGAGTGGCGTTTCGACCTGGTGTTCGGCTCCGCGGCGGTGATCGCGGCCGTCCTGTATCTGGTGGCCGTGCGGCGCCGTCGGCGGGCAGGCCTGTCATGGCGGCGGCGGTGGACAGCGAGCTGGTTGGCGGGTACTGCGGTGCTGCTCGTGGCGACCTCGTCCGGGGTCGGGTTCTACAGCCCGGCGATGTTCAGCGTGCACATGGCGGGACTGACCGCGGTCGCCGTCGCCGTGCCGTTGCTGTTGGTCCTCGGCCGACCGGCAACCTTGTTCGCCTCGGTCCTGCCGACCGCGTCGGCCGCCGAAGCACCGGGCTCGCGCGAATGGCTCCGGGCTGCATGGCAGAGCCGAGCAGCCCGGATCGCGATACACCCGTGGGTCAGCACCACGGTGTTCCTGAGCAGCTTCTACCTGCTCTACCCCGGCGGACTGTTCGACACCGTCGCCGACTCGCATGTGGCACACATGGTGATGAAGGGCTGGTTCCTGACCGTCGGGATGGTGATGTTCTGGGGCACGGTCGGCGAAGACCCGGTACCGAGACCGATCGCGGGACTGACGAAGTTGCTCGCGAGTATCACCGCATTGGCCGGGTTCGCATTCTTCCTCGTCGTGACGATCGATCTCGAGACCGCGCTCGGAGCGAGCTTCTACAGCGGACTGCGTCTGGACTGGAACGCAGACCTGCTGGCCGACCAGCGGCGCGGCGGCACTCTGGCGTGGGGCATCGGGGAGTTGCCGTTGCTCGCTGCCGCGGTTCTCGCCGCGGTCCGGTGGTCGGCGGCCGACGAGAGCGCGGCACGGCAACGAGACCGCCGAGTCGACGATCAAGGTGATACCGAACTCGAGGCGTACAACACCATGCTCGGTGGCCTGTCCTCTCGGCGCGATCACCCCTGATACCCGAAACGCCCAGCCCTGTTCCGGTGCGGATGTCGTAGCCCGGCGGGATGTCGTAGCCCGGCGGGATGTCGTAGCCCGGCGGGATGTCCTCCGAGGACCGTGACCAGCGGTACGGACGAATCCGGGTCGAGTGGGATGGAAAAACTATGCTCGATAGTAGTAACCTGTGGCCTGACCGTCACCATTTCGTTATCTCGAGCGAGGCCACGGCCTCGTAGCCACCAAGGATTGTGATCTTGGCCCGACACCGCACACCCGATCCGATCGACGACGACTACGCAGCGCCGGCACCCGGCGTCGCGGTCTCGATGCCCGTCGGCAACAGGCCGACGGCGCTCATCGATCACCCCCGTCATCGACACGCCGGGTTCGCACCCTCGCGTTTCGTGACCGAGTCGCCCGCCGAGACCGTGTACTCCGACAATCGGTCGCAGGACGAGCACACGCCTTCGGCGCAGACGCCCGCACCGGATGTACCCGCTCACGCGGTCAGCGCCGCCTGGGACACCGCGGCCGCGGACACTGCCGCGTCGATGTGGGTGCACGTGGCCGGTCCGGACGAGACGACACACGGCGACGGTGGCCGCGATGTAGTGCAGGCCGTGTCGCGACGTGCTCGCCGCGGACTTCATCGCCGCCGGGTGCCGAAGCCGGGTGGCCGCGCCATCGCTGCGTCGGTCGCGGTCGGTGCCTTTCTGTCCGCGGCAGCGACGTCTCCGAACACCGGGTCGCAGGACAGTGTGGCGCTCAGCGCTGCGAGTATCGATAGCCCTCCCGCCGGCGTCCTGCCGCCGAGCCCGGTCGTCGCCTCACCCCCGCAGGTGTTGCAAATGCCCGATCTCGATGTCGGCCGGCTCGCGCAGCGCATGACCGAGCAACTCGCCGAGGGGGGAGTTCGGGCGGCGGAGCGCGCCGCACGCGATGCCGAGGCGCGGCGCCCGCTCTCGGTGGGGCCGGTGTCGGGCACATTGACCTCCAGTTCTGGGCCGCGTTGGGGGACAACGCATTACGGACTCGACATCGCCAATACGATCGGGACGCCGATCGTATCGGTGACCGACGGTGAGGTCATCGAAGCAGGGCCGGCGCAAGGGTTCGGCCTGTGGGTGCGTATTCGTCAGGACGACGGCACGATCGGGGTGTACGGCCACATAGACCAGGCGCTCGTCACCGCCGGTCAACGCGTGAAAGCCGGCGAGCTCATTGCTACGGTAGGCAACCGAGGCCAATCCACCGGACCCCACCTGCATTACGAAGTGTGGCAACCCGACGGTGCCAAGTCCGACCCGACGGCGTGGCTGTCGGCACGCGGAGTCGATATCACCTGACACGACGAGGAAAGAAGAACTGGCGATGAAAAGGCTCGGTGATCTCGAAGCGGAGGTGATGAACGTGCTCTGGCAATGTGATCGACCGCAGTCGGTCCACGACCTGCGTGAACGCATGGCCGACAGAAACCCCGCCTACACCACGATCCTGACCGTCGTGACCCATCTCCACGAGAAGGGGTGGGTCGAGCGGACCAAGCAGTCACGCGCCTATCTCTACTCGCCCGTGCAATCTCGGGCCGAGGCCACCTCGCAAGCGCTGCGCGAAATCCTCGACACCAGCACCGACTCGGCCGCCGTGCTGATGCATTTCGCGAAAACCGTCACCGACGACGAACTGGACGCCCTGCGGGGGAACCTGCCGGACGCGAACCGGTGATCGTCGCACTGGCATTACTCCTCGCCGCGACCCTGGTGGCCGTTGCCATGCCGCCGCTGCTGACCTCACTCACCCGCACCGTCGGCCCCTCTCTCGCCTTGACCGCTTGGATCGGCAGCATCGCCGGGGTGCTGTTTCTCGTGGGATCCGCGGTGGCGGTGTTGCTCTGGCCCGGCCATGCGCCGGCCGAGGGCATGGTCGAACTCGCCGTCCGCTGCCTGGGCTCGCTGCAACACGCGGCCCAGCCGTGGATCGGGGAAGCGGTCGCCGGGGCATCGGTCGTCCTCGCGGCGTCGGCATCGGCGCGCGTCCTGCGCTCGACTCGCCGTCAGCTTCGAGCGCGGTCCAAAGTCCGCGACTATCACCGCGATGTCATCGCCGTCGTGGCGCGCACGGACCCCGGACCCGAACCGATCATGTGGCTCGACCACCCACTCCCGCTGGCCTACAGCATCGACGGTCGCCCCGGCTACGTCGTGGCCACCGAAGGCCTGCTCGCCCATCTCGATCCCGAACAACAGCGAGCAGTGATCGCACACGAACGTGCCCACCTGCGCGGGCGCCATCACCGCATCGTCAACATCTGCGAGATCCTGGCCAAAGCGCTTCCTCGCGTTCCCCTCTTCGCCGCGGCACCCGCGGCGGTACGGGTCCTGGTCGAGGTCGCAGCCGACCGGTCCGCGGCCGCAGTCACCAGCGCCGACACTGTACGTTCGGCATTGTCGACGGTCTCGCAGGCGCATTCTGCGCGGCCACTGTGGGCACTGGGCCTGATCGGGGACTCGCCCACCGAGCGGTTGCATCACCTCGACACGAGCGCGCAAACACCGAGCCGAACCCGAGCGGGCGCTTATGCTGCCGCCGCCGTGCTGCCCCTCGTCGTGCCGGCCGTGTTGGCCGTCGTCTCGCTCAGCGCGGTCTCCGCCGCAGCGTGCGCGGTCCTGCTGATCTGAACAACCCCAAATACTATGCTGCATAGTATTTGGGTTACACTGGCGGACGCGTCCTGTAATTCGCGTGCGACACGAAGGTGGTTCCATGACGGCGCTGACATCTCCTCCGGCTGCGCCGGCGGTTCGCCCCTATCCACCCCGCGGGGCCCGCAAGGGGTCGTTCCTGCACACGATGGTCACCACCACCGATCCGAAGGTCATCGGACTGATGTACTTGGTGACCTCGTTCGGGTTCTTTCTCGTCGGTGGCCTGATGGCGTTGATCATGCGCTCCGAGCTCGCGGTCCCGGGAATGCAGTTCCTCTCCAACGAGCAGTACAACCAGCTCTTCACCATGCACGGCACGATCATGCTGCTGCTCTACGCCACCCCGATCGTCTTCGGCTTCGGCAACTACATCCTGCCGCTGCAGATCGGCGCACCCGATGTCGCCTTCCCCCGGCTCAATGCCTTCTCCTACTGGCTGTACCTGTTCGGCGCACTGGTCACCACCGCAGGTTTCATCAGCCCCGGCGGTGCCGCAGACTTCGGCTGGACCGCGTACACCCCGTTGAGCAGCGCCGTCTACTCCCCCGGTATCGGATCCGACCTGTGGATCGTGGGCCTGCTCGTCGCCGGCCTGGGCACCATCCTGGGCGGGGTCAACATGGTCACCACCGTGGTGTGCCTGCGCGCACCGGGAATGACGATGTTCCGGCTACCGATCTTCACCTGGAACATCCTGGTGACCTCGATCTTGATCCTGCTGGCGTTCCCACTGCTGACCGCAGCACTGATGGGCCTGCTCGCCGACCGTAAACTCGGCACCCACATCTTCGATCCCGCCAACGGCGGAGCGTTGCTCTGGCAGCACCTGTTCTGGTTCTTCGGACACCCCGAGGTCTACATCATCGCGCTACCGTTCTTCGGAATCGTCTCGGAGATCTTCCCGGTCTTCTCCCGCAAACCCATCTTCGGGTACAAGGGGTTGATCTACGCCACCGTCGGCATCGCCGCCCTGTCCATCGCGGTGTGGGCGCACCACATGTACGCCACCGGTGCCGTGCTGCTGCCGTTCTTCTCGTTCATGACCTTCCTCATCGCCGTGCCGACCGGGGTGAAGATCTTCAACTGGATCGGCACCATGTGGCGCGGCCAGGTCACCCTCGAATCCCCCATGCTCTTCTCCATCGGATTCCTGATCACGTTCGTCTTCGGTGGACTGTCCGGAGTGCTCCTGGCGAGCCCGCCCATCGACTTCAACGTCACCGACACCTACTTCGTCGTCGCGCACTTCCACTACGTCGTGTTCGGAACGGTCGTGTTCGCGACCTACGCCGGCATCTACTTCTGGTTCCCCAAGATGACCGGCCGCATGCTCGACGAACGACTGGGCAAGTGGCACTTCTGGCTGACGTTCCTCGGCTTCCACGCCACCTTCCTCGTCCAGCACTGGCTCGGCGCCCAAGGAATGCCGCGCCGCTACGCCGACTACCTCCCGTCCGACGGATTCACCACCCTCAACCAGATCTCGACCGTGGGATCGTTCGTCCTCGGGGCCTCGACGCTGCCGTTCATCTGGAACGTGTTCAAGAGCTACCGCTACGGCGAAGTGGTCACCGTCGACGACCCCTGGGGCTTCGGTAACTCCCTCGAGTGGGCGACCAGTTGCCCACCCCCGCGGCACAATTTCATCGAGATGCCCCGGATCCGCTCCGAGCGGCCGGCGTTCGAGCTGCACTATCCGCACATGGTCGAACGCATCCGCGCCGAGCAGCACGTCGGTGGCCCGCACTCGGATTCGATCGCGCCCTCGGAAGTGATCACCGAAGCGATTGCCGGACCGGACGTATCGAAACGGCCGGACGTCGACAAGTAACACGGTCGACCGACCCCCGTAGG
>NZ_LVCU01000343.1:0-3952 GCF_001647185.1 Rhodococcus sp. EPR-147 | reverse complement strand
GGTCGCCGTGCTCATGTGCGGCACAGCACTGTTCTCCGCGGCCCCGGCATCGGCGCACAGTGAACTCGTCAGCTCCGACCCCCCGGCCGATGTGACGCTCGAGTTCGCACCGATCGGCGTCGGCCTCAAGTTCAATCAGGACATCAACGAATCGTTCGCGACCATCAGCGTGGTAGGTCCTGGCGATACTCAGTGGACGCAGGGTACGGCCACGGTCGAGGGCCCCGACGTATCGGTCCTGCTCGAGGACGGCCTACCCAACGGGCAGTACACCGTCGGCTACCGCGTCACCTCCGCGGACGGGCACCCGATCACCGGGTCGTACGGCTTTTCGGTCGACGTCGCGGAGACCGCCACCCGCCCGGACGCTGCTGCACAGCAATCGCAGGGCGGTGCGACCTCGCCGGCTCCCTCGACCACGCCGACGCAGGCCTACGATCCGAACAACCCGTCCGCCAGCGAGGACCGGCCACCGAAACAGAACACCATGATGCTGCTCTCCATCGTGGGCCTGACTGTCCTCGGTCTCG
Organism: Rhodococcus sp. EPR-147; assembly: GCF_001647185.1. NCBI lineage: Bacteria > Bacillati > Actinomycetota > Actinomycetes > Mycobacteriales > Nocardiaceae > Rhodococcus > Rhodococcus sp. EPR-147. Next base: position 3,422 of record NZ_LVCU01000343.1, on the reverse strand, counting down.
CTGCCATCGCCCTGACGTTGGTGATCCGAGGCAAGGACAAGCAATGACAGGGGCCCGATGAACATCGCCGCCGTAACTCCCCCGGAAGGCCCGCCGACCCTGGCAGCGTTGCTGAGCTTCGATCTTCCGCCGCTCCCGATCCTGCCGATCGCCGGCATCGTCATGGCCGGACTGTACTGCTGGGGGCTCTACCGGATCCGCGGCCGGGGTATCGCATGGTCACGGTGGCGGAGTGCGAGTTTTCTGCTCGGCTGCGCGGCGCTGGTCCTGGTGACCGGACTGCAGGTCGAACGCTACGGATACAGCCTGTTCAGCGTCTTCATGTTCCAGCATCTGACGTTGTCGATGACCATCCCACCGTTGTTGGTGGTGGGTTCGCCCGGACGACTTCTGTTGCGTGCCACCGCTCATCACGGAGCCGGGCGGTGGGTACTGATCGCGGCGCTGACGGGGTTGCGTAGCCGCGCCGGGCGCATCGCACTACATCCAGGTCTGACGATCCCGTTGTTCCTCTTCAGCTATTACGGGCTGTATCTGTCGTCGATCTTCGATGTTCTCGCCATCACAGTCATCGGGCACGTATCGATGGAGATCTTCTTCTTCGCCAGCGGGCTGCTGTTCATCATCCCTGTGCTCGCCGTCGGCCCCCTCCCCGTTCGGCAGAGCAATCTGGGCCGGTTGTTCGACCTGTTCGTCGAGATGCCGTTGCATGTGTTCTTCGGTGTCATCCTGATGATGTCGAGCACCCCCATGCTCGCCACGTTCGCCTCCCCTCCCCCGCAGTGGGGTGTCGATCCGGTATCCGATCAGAAGCTCGCCGGGGCGCTTGCGTGGTCCTACGGTGAGCCGGTGGCCCTGCTGGTGGTGCTCATCTTCTGCATTCGGTGGAACCGGGACGAAAAGGAGGAATCGGCTGCCGCGGACCGGCACGCCGAAGAAGACGGGTACAGCGAACTCAACGCCTACAACGACTTTCTGAAAAAGATCGGTAGCGAGACCAGTCAACGGACCTGAGCTGTCGCGGCCGTCCCGCGCTCGGGGACTGCCGCGAGCTCATCGCCTGATCGCGCTTACTGGCAAGGGCCTGATCGGGCGCATTCATCGCGCACGTGTGCCCACCCCGATTCTGGCTCCACGCTCACCGAGCCAGGCTTGCGGATCGACCTTCTGTCCCGCGGGAGAAGTCGCCTCGAAATGCAGATGCGGACCCGTCGAGTTACCGCGGTTCCCGACCTCTGCAATCCGATCGCCCTTACGGACGCGCTGACCCACCGTGACCGAATTTCCGTTGTTGTGCCCGTAGGTGGTGATCGATCCATCGTCGTGTCTGATCCGAACCCACAGCCCGAAGCCCTGTGCGGGCCCGGCGCTGATGACCGTTCCATCGGCCGCGGCGACGATCGGTGAGCCCAGTGAGTCGGCGATGTCGACACCGCCGTGTTGTGTCCCGCTTCGGGTGCCGAAATTCGAGGTGACCAGTCCGCTGCTGGGTGCGACAGCAGACGCAGTACCTCGGGAGGTGGCCGAGCCACCGGACGTGGAACCGCGCTGCTGTGCTGCATCAGGAACAGAATCTTCGGGCGCGGTCGTCTCGGATGCGGGAGGGGTGTCGGTGGTGCCGGGCACGGGCGAATCGCGGCCGGTGTTGCCCGTCACCGGATCCTGTTCCCCACCTCGGTCGCCGTCATGCGGGACTGCGGGGTCGAGGGCGTCGACCTGGAGCGATGCGGCGATACGAAGGGCCAGGAGTGGGTCGAGAGTCGCCAACGGGGCCAGGCAGGACAGGGACTGCGCCGGGGCATTCGAGACTCCACGGGCGATGGCGTCGACGATGCATCCTGCCGACGCGGACACCGGGCCGGCGGTGTCCGCGATGACGCCGCCGGCCTGGGCGGCGGCCCACGTCGAGGATGCGAAGGCTGCGAGGTCTGCCACCGCGATCGGATCGGTACCGATTGTCGCGGCCCGATCGGCCAGGCGGATCAACCGGCTGACGGCGTCGGCGGTCTGCTGACCTTCGACCTCGTCCCCGGACTCCACGGCCGGTTGACCCGGATTCGCTTCGGCTACCGGGGCGTGCAGGAACACCGCACCGAGTGCGGCACCGACGATCACGTATGTCCGCGCACCTCGGCATGCGCGACGTCGCCCGCCGCTCGGCGTCGTCTTTCCCGCGTTGTTCACGTGGTCACCCCACCCTTCTCGTTGAATGCCGGTCACGATCGCAGTGGATGCCGTGTCGGCCGTGGGTCAGTGTTGCGTGATCCCATCGACACCACAAGCCCCTTCTGTCACACTCTCGACTGCATTCGTCGCTGTTTCGCCTATCGATTCGGCGTCGAAAGTGAGTGCTTTGCACAGTAACTCGACGATTCGACGCCTTTTCATGCGTGCCGATGCCGGTCATGGGGGTCATCCCAATCGTTATTACTATGCAACATAGTATTTAGATATCGGCGTCAGCTCTCCGGCAACGGTGAGACCCCGTGTGCGCTCAGCAGGACATCGATCTGACCGACCTCGGCGGTTTGCGCGGAGGCGATCGAGCCCGCGAGCGCGGCGACAGCGGGAACTGTCGCGTTCGCTGCTCCCTGCTCTGCCATCGGGATTCCCCCACGATGGTGGCGGCGGAGCAGTTGTAGATACCGGCCGTCGAATTCTTCGGCGTTCATCCGGCGAAGTGCCGTCAGCTCGGCGGTACTGGCCATGCCGGGCATCGACGTCGCGTCCTGTCCGCTGTCGTTCGCGGACGCGCTCATGTCCATCGGGTGACCCCCTGTCGAGCTGGCCCCGGTCATCCACGTCATCGTCGGGCCGTCGGGCAGATATGGCCTGTCCCACAGTGTCAACCAGCCTTGCATCGTGCCGACTTGGCTCTGCTGCGAGGTCAACACGTCGAAGGCGAGGGTCCGGATGACCGGATCCGTCGAGCGTCCCAACGCCATCGCCGACATCTCGATCGCCTGGTTGTGATGGACCGACATGTCCTGCGCGAAACCCACATCCACCGAATTCGATGCCGGTACGGCCACTCGTGCGCTGTCCGGTGTGAGCAGTACGCCGATGAGGACGCCGGACAGGACGAGAGCTGTCACCGCCAAGCCGATGAGCAGTGCCCTGGGCCTGGATCTGGGTCCCGTTTCCGCGGCGTCATTCTGTGCACTGTCGTTCTGTGCATCGTCGATCTGGGCATCGTCGGCCTGGCCGTGCACGGTCATCGACTCCCCTCCCCCATCGGCGCTGGCGCACTGTCGAGGGCCGGGTCTTCCTCGAGGGGCACCGCGTCCGGTCCTGGCTCGCTGGCGTCGAACGGCGGCGGGTTGTCGGGATCGAACGCGCCGGGAATGGTCGAGCAACTGGCTCCGCTCTCGGGGTGGGTCGAGGGGTTCTGTCGCAGAGCAGCGACGAACTGAGTGATGCGC
>NZ_LVCU01000342.1:0-4380 GCF_001647185.1 Rhodococcus sp. EPR-147 | reverse complement strand
CGTGTAGGGCTCGCCCTCGACCCGCCCGGCGAGTGAACCGACCTCGTCGGAGGAGACCCGGTTCGGGTCGTACGTCACCCACACCGCCCCGTGTTCGAGCGAATGAACCGCGTTCTCGCTGCGTAGCGGGACGGGGTACACCACTCCGGTACACGTCGCCCAGGTCTGGTCGTGAGGGCCGCCGAACGGCGGACTCTGATCGTAGGCAACTCTCTGAGCTGGTTCGACGTGCCGCGCGGCCGGATACTCGACCTCGACGACGCCGTCGATGCCGCGGGAGGGGTCCGGGTCGTCGGCGGTCGGCGCGAACCGCTCGGCCTGATTGCGTTCGAGGACGCGGGGGGCCAGGTTGTATCCGATCGCACCGACGAGCACGACGATGACGACACCCGCGCCTATCACCGCCCAGGGAGCGCGCACGCCCCCGGGCACTCCGGCTGGGCGTGATCGCCGAGTCGAGCTCCGTCGGCCTCGGGCGGGGTTTCTGCTGCTGTTCATATTGCTCCTCCATCAAATACTATGCACCATAGTATTTGAATCAAGGTCCCAGGAAGCCCCTACGCACGACAGGACGGCCGATGCCGGTGTTCCGCGCACCCTCAACTGCTCGCGGGCAGCTTGCCCTTCATGTGCTGGCCTACAACGGTGCACGCCTGCTCTTCGTGTGTGTCGCCGCAGGAGTGCTTTTGGCCGTCGACGCACTGACGAGCCTTGACATTTCCTTCGTGTTGGTACTGCTTGGCGCACTTGCAGCAAGCCTGCCGCTGTCGGCACTGACCCTGAGGAAGCTCCGCCGAACCATCAATGCGGACATCGAAGCAGTCGATCGCACGCGCTCGATCAAGAAGCGAGGCCCCGCGGCGGGACGACCCGGCACCGACAAACCGTGACGTCGGCGCACGGACTTCGGCGTTGGCGTTGGCGTTGGCGTTGGCGGATCGTCCGTGTCGGTCACTGTTCGCCGACCCATTCGACGGACGCTTCGGCGTCCGGCTCGATGTCTAGTAGTTCCAGGGTGCGGTGCATCAGAGTCTCGATCCGATACTCGAGATCATCGACGAGGTCAGGCACATCGGCCAGAGCGGCGTGGGCACGGCGGCGGGCATCGACACCGATTAGCTAGTAGTCCGAGCCTGGTGCAGCTGACACCGGGTGCGGTGGTGTGCCGGTGACGTCAGTTTCCCGCTCGCCACGACCGCGTCGCCACGACAGGGGCGGGCGTGGATCGCGCCGGGGCAGTCGCCCGGAGCGGTGAGCAGCGATGACCGCCCCGACCGCTACCTGGGGCATCGGGTCGGCGGGAAACGGCACGACCCCACCGGTCGATCGGAACGGCGACGGGGCCTGGACGCACCGGCCACCTGCACATACCGGGAAAAGTCTCCCCCGGTACGTGCTCGGTGAGTAGTAGCGTCGAGGGGTAGCGATAGAACCGCAGGACAGTACGCCAGCGTTCCCACATCTCGGCGGGACGGAAGCCTTCCGACTCATCGGCTGATATCCGGACACTGTGCCGCCCACCGATCCACAGGGATGGAACTGACCACGCGCGGATGGGCCGCGAGTTCGTGCTACTTGAGCACGCAAATTACACCGCTGGGTGGGCTTGTCACCGAGGTCGGCAGACGAGGTGCAGGTGGGAGTTCGATTGCTTCCGAAGGGAATACGAACACCGAAGAACCGCCGAGTGAGCTGCACCTCATCGACTTGCGGCTCCGTACACGGCCGGGAGACTTGGTTGCATGACATCTTCTGTGGCACTCAGCCGCGAAACAGCCGTCGGCGCGGAGGCGCGACTGTCGTGGATACTGTCCGCGCTGGCCGGAATGGTGGGTGCTGTCGCATTTCTGCATTCGGCGGGGTATTTCGTGACGTTCATGACCGGCAACACCGAACGCGCCGTCATCGGGCATTTCGGCAGTCCGGAAGGTAAGCCCGTTGCACCCGGCGCATCGCCGTGGGCGGCGCTGGCTTTGATGGGTGCCTTTCTGGCGGGAGTGGTGATCGCGTCGATCTGCCGCCGCCGATACTGGTCCAATCACCCACACGGAGCAACAGTTGTCACGACCATCGCCCTCGCCGCGGCAGGGCTCATCGATATCGGGATATCCGGCTGGGCGTCCGACGACGTAAATTTCTATCCCATTCTGTTGGTTGCGTTCGCTCTCGGCGCGCTCAACACAGCATTCACGAAACGAGAAGAAACCTACATCCCCCTGAGCTACGTCACCGGCACCGTCGTCAAACTGGGCCAAGGGATCGAAAGACACCTACTGGGCGGCGGTACTTACCTCGACTGGCTTTGCTATGCAATGCTTCTCGGGTCCTTCGCAGCCGGAGGCGCAGCCGGGGCTCTGATCGGTGCCGCGATCACCGGACCTCAAGTACTCCTGGTTACCGCAGCCATCAGCCTGCTTGCAAGCATCTTCACCTTCACTCACACCGAGCGACGATCCCTATGGGGATAGGTCTATTCCCGGCCAGCGAAAACCTACGGGTCCGCGCTCCCGAGATCGTTCTGCTCCACCGGCGGACTCGACCAACAGAAACACTGTCGCAACGTGAATCAATCGGTTTGAGCGTGTGGAGAGGATGTTCGATACACACCATCTCTCGCTTGGCCCTGATCTCTTCGCCAAGGCGTCAGCGATGCCGGTAGTTGCTAGGTGGGTTGGGAGGTCGGTGCCGAAACCGTCAATAGTCGGCGACGCCGACGAGCGAGCTCGGTTTCGCAGCTACGTCGTGCACGGCCGCATCGGTCCCCGTGTGCGATCCGGATCGGAGCCATTGCCGACGACGGATACGGCAGATTCTGGGTCTCCCGCTGTGGACAACCGCGGGTGGTTCGCCCGCATCGCTACGCGTTGGCCATCGCGCTCGGTGGGTCGATCGACGAGTCGGTGAACGCATTGCACATGTCCGACAACCCGATCTGTGTACGAGTGACGCTGGACGAGGCGCAGCAACAGCCTCTTCACGTGGTCGACGGGAACCAATCGCAGAATCTGCGCGACATGGCCGCGAAAGGTCGCGGCGGTGGACGCCGCCGACCCGGGCTTTGGTACGGGCCGGATCGAGCCGCACGGGCGACGCGCGCCGGTTGCGTACGGCGGTACGCCATGGCCGAGACGACGTATCGGTGCAGGCAGCCTACTGAAGAGCGGTACACCCACGCTGTTCTCTCTAGCGTCGACGGATCGCAACCCACAGTCCGCAACGTCGGCAGATATAGGCAGCTCCCCCTGCCAGGGAGTGCAACTTCACGGTCGGGAAATCGCGACCACAGCAGGAACAGGCCGAGGTGCCGTCACTCTCACTGGACAGATTCATGAGCAAGCCCTTTCCGTCGAGAGTGACGGGAGAAGTTCGGCACTCCGTCTCCTTCCGCGTAATCGAATTCTACGACCTGTGCGCTGCCAACTTCAGCACGGATATACCGTGGGTGGATGGAGATCACCCTGCAGTATTTCGACGGTTGCCCGAACTGGACGGTCACTGCTGAACGGTTGCAGCTCCTCGCCGCGGAACACTCGGACGCCGTGCTCGTCTATCAACGCGTGGACACGGTGGACATGGCCGAACAGGTGCGTTTTCGTGGCTCTCCGACCGTTCTCGTCGACGGCGTCGACGTCATGGGCGACACATCCGCCGCAGTCGGTCTGGCCTGCCGTGTGTACATGACAGGTGACGGGCCGGCGGGTGCGCCGAGCATGGCTCAGCTCCGGGAAGCCATCCTCGGCTGACACCCGAATCGGGATACCCCAGGGGGTACTCATTGGTATCGTCGGTGACATACAGTCAGCTGATCGGCATGGTCGACGGGGCACAGCTCCGGAGGCCGGTTTGCTGAAAGCACTGACGGTGTTCGGCGTGCTGTTAATGCCTTCGGTGACACCGAACAATGAAGGTGATACAGCCGTGCTCGGGGGCCCGCATCCCTTTTTGAGTGCGGAGTCGCGGACGTCGCTGAATCCGGCGGTCGTCGATCCGACGAGATGTCCCGTGCGGGCGTTCTTCATCCCGCAGATGCGGGCCGTCCCGTCTCGACGGACCAGGGATCGACGCAGTTCGCAACCGTCGACACCGACGGCAACCTGATCGCCTTGCATAACGACGCCCCCGCACCCGAGGGACAGTTCTACCCGTCGCTCGACGGACGAGGGCGCACGATTGAAATTGGCTCGGCGCGGCGACTGCCGTCACCACTGACCGATCGACCCGCTCTTGGCAGGACCACTCAAGAGCCCATCGGACCACACATGATCACACCCGCAGCGGCGAGGGCACCGAACACGATCGGACTCGCGGTGATCGAGAGGACGATCAAGGACAGTTGGGTGCGGGCCCGCGCGTGCACGGGGGTGGACACAGCGACGGTGA
>NZ_LVCU01000341.1:0-2563 GCF_001647185.1 Rhodococcus sp. EPR-147 | reverse complement strand
CCACCGAGTAGCGCCCGCCGACCATGGGAGCGGGCAGCGCTGTCGTCCGCGCACATCTCGAGCAGCAGGGCGATCTCGGTCGCCCCGTCGCGGAACAACCGCATCCATGGAGCTGCCGCGGCGAGTCCGCGAACAGAGGCGAGCAGCAGGTGATGGCGACCGATTAGGTGAGCACGTTCGTGCGCCAAGACGGCGCCTAACTGATCCGGGACGAGTGCATCCAGGGCACCAGTAGTGATCACGATGGTCTTCGGACGGCCAGCAACGCAGTAGGCGAGCCGATCCGCGGTGTCGACGACCACCGCGTCGGTACCGGGCAGGCGTTGGCCGATCACCCTCGCCGTCCGGGCGTGGCGAAGCGTGTGCGTTCGCATCCGCAGCATGCCCCGCCCAGCCCTCCACACCACCAACGGAAGCGCCGCCGCAGCGACCGCGGAGACTGCTATCAGTGTTCCCTGAAGCAGTGCTGCGGCACGGCCGTCGATCGACCGGAGCACCTCGACGACGCACGCTGACACCCAGTGAGCGTCTCTGTTCCAATGCACCGCTTCGGCGACGAGCATGATCGCCGCGCCGGTCCAGGTCAGGATCACCACCGCCATTGCTGCACTCCAGGCAGCTATCCCGAGCTGCGGAGCGATGCCCCGGCGGGTCAGTCGCGCGAGCACAGGCGGACCGGCTACCGAGACCACGAGCCCGTAGAGCAGCAGGCACAGAGTCAGAGTCATCGCGACTGGCCGGGGTCGGTCAGTCTGCGCAACGCTCTTCGCACACGCTCCGACTCTTCGTCGCTCATCTGCTCGACGAAATGGGTGAGCACCAGGTCCGACTTGCCGCCCGCAGCGAACGCGTGACGCATCAGCCGGGCACTGTGCTCCTCGCGAGACAACGTCGGCCAGTAGTCGAACGCCTTGCCCCTACGGGTGCGCTCCAACCAGCCCTTACGGTGCAGGTTGTCCATCGTCGACATCACCGTGGTGTAGGCAATCACCCGCTGCTCGGCCAATTCGTCGAACAACTCCCGCACGGTGCTTCGCGCACCGCGGGCCCACAGGCGATCCATCACTACCGCCTCGAGTTCACCGAATCCGTTCACCCGCACCTATCGCCTCCTGCCCTGTCGTCTCCTGATCCTAGGGTCGTCGGTAACACGACATCTACTATCTATGTACGTACTCAGTATATGGTCGTGATGTCCCGTCTCCTCGGGACCAGAATTGAGGGAGATTCCGATGACCGAACTGATGACCAACCTGCAGACGTGGTGGGATTGCCAGATCATGATGGCCACCGGCATGTGTGGGGACATGTGCGCCGCAATGATGTGTTGCTGACCGGCTGACGACCTGCGATAGGATACTTCCCCCGACTTCCCGAAAGTCGGGGGAAGCTTGCCGGGCGAGCCTCTCGCGCGGCGTCGTACAGAACGAATCGACAGGGCGAGCGCAGTCTTTGACGATTGCGTACGGACGAAGACCAGGCTTGCCGAAGCCCTGCTGATCTGATCTCGTAACTCTCCTCGGCGACGGGGTGCCGGCGACGACGCTGCGCTTCCACGAAAGCGAGGGGCTGCTGCCGGCGGACCGAGCCCCGAACGGGTACCGCGTCTACGACAAACGAGCACAGCAACGGTTGGCGTTCATCACCGCCGCGAAAAGCTCGAAACTGACGCTGCCACAGATCAAGACGATGCTGCGCGCATGGGAGAACGACTCCTGCGCCGCTGTGAAGACCGGGCTGCGGCCAACACTGCGCGAGCACATCACCCGGGAGGAGGAGTCGATCGCGCAGCTCACCGAGCTGCATGCCGCAATGACCGGTGCGTTCGATCGTCTCGACGACACTCCCGACGCGTCGGCGCGCCGTTCGACCCGCAATGCAGCTGGTTGACCTCGGCCTCCTCGCCGTCTCGGACGGATTCGGCGAGTAGGGAATCGAAAGCGCCTTCGTAGCAGGTGCCACCGCGATCGGGAAGTCGGCGATCTCGACCGCGCCGTACGGAGCAACTGCGGTTTGTCGCGTGCGTCCGCAGGTCCGGTGACCGGGTCCCACACCACGGAGGTGTTCTTCGTCGTGCCGTCGTCCTGTCTCAGTACGGCACGACGAGGATCGGACTCGTGCCGACGAGACCGGGGCCGAGCATTCACGCATAGCGATCATACCGGGCTTAGATGCTATCATCGTTGCATGACGATCAATAAGGATGGCCGCCTGCCCGGCGGTTCCACGTCGACTTTCGATGCGGCAGTGTCGTTGTTCCACAGCCTTTCCGATGCGACACGGTTGGCTATCGTTCGCCGTCTCGCCAGCAGGGAGGTGCGTGTAGCGGACCTGGTGAGCGAGCTGGGGCTGGCACAGTCGACGGTATCGGCGCACATGGCGTGCCTGCGGGACTGCGGATTGGTCGTCGGTCGCCCCCAGGGCCGGCAGGTGTTCTACTCCCTCGTCCGGCCGGAACTGTTGGACCTGCTCGCTTCGGCCGAGACCCTCCTCGCCGTCACGGGGAACGCGGTGGCACTCTGCCCGGTTTACGGCACCGCGCCCGCCGGGTCGGCGGTGACCG
>NZ_LVCU01000340.1:0-11297 GCF_001647185.1 Rhodococcus sp. EPR-147 | reverse complement strand
CCGAGATCCGAGCTGCCGCGGTGGCCGGTGCACTGCTGGCGGCAGGGCTGATCATTGACTGGATCGGCGGCCCTGATCGGCTGACCCTGGTGCTCGAATCACTCGCGTTGATCGTCGCCGGCTACACCTTCGTCCCGTCGACCCTTCGGCGGCTCGCGCGCGGCAAGATCGGTGTCGGCACCCTGATGACCATCGCGGCGGTCGGTGCCGTGATCCTTGGTGAGGTCGGCGAGGCCGCGATGCTCGCGTTCTTGTTCGCGATCAGCGAGGGCCTCGAGGAGTACGCGGTCGCCCGCACACGGCGAGGTCTACGGGCACTGTTGTCCCTGGTTCCCGACACCGCCACAGTCCGACGAGACGGCCTCGAGCAGGCGGTGTCGCCGACCGAGTTGATGCTCGGGGAGATGATGATCGTCAAGCCCGGCGAGCGCATCGCCACCGACGGCACCATCCGCCGCGGCACCACCGCGCTCGACACCTCGGCGATCACCGGCGAATCGGTGCCCGTCGAGGCCGGGCCCGGCGACGACGTGTATGCCGGGGCGATCAACGGAACCGGCGTTCTCGAGGTGGAGGTCTCCGCACGTGCCGAGGACAACTCGCTGGCCAAGATCGTCCGGATCGTCGAGGCCGAGCAGTCCCGCAAGGGTGAGGCTCAGCGGTTGGCCGACACGATCGCCAGGCCCCTGGTGCCGGCAATCATGGTCGCCGCCGCCCTCATCGCCGCCGTGGGCAGCCTGCTCGGCGAACCACGGGTATGGATCGAACGCGCACTGGTCGTCCTCGTCGCCGCCTCACCGTGCGCACTGGCCATCGCCGTCCCGGTCACCGTCGTCGCGGCGATCGGCGCCGCCAGCAAACTCGGCGTCCTGGTCAAGGGAGGCTCAGCTCTTGAGGCGCTGGGCCGCATCCGCGTGATCGCGCTCGACAAGACCGGCACCCTGACCCGCAACAAGCCGGTCGTCATCGACGTCGCCACCGCGGACGGTGCGACCCGCGAACAGGTCCTCGCCGTGGCCGCAGCGCTGGAAGTGCGCAGCGAGCACCCCCTGGCCGCGGCGATCCTCGCCGCCGTCGACGACCACACACCCGCCGACGACGTCGTCGCAGTCACCGGAGCCGGCCTCACCGGCCGCCTCTGCGGCGACGACGTCCGCCTCGGCCGACCAGGGTGGATCGACCCCGGCCCGCTGGCCGCGGACGTGGAACGGATGCAGCACGCCGGAGCCACCGCCGTCCTCGTCGAACAGGACGGCCGCACCCTCGGCGCGATAGCGGTCCGCGACGAACTGCGACCCGAAGCCGCGGAAGTCGTCGCCGGTCTCCGCCGCGACGGGTACCACGTCGCGATGCTCACCGGGGACAACGAACGCACCGCCCGCGCACTGGCCGCCGACGTCGGCATCGAGGAGGTCCACGCGGATCTGCGACCGGAGGACAAAGCACGCATCATCGGCGACCTGAAGGGCCGCCGGTCGACCGCGATGGTCGGCGACGGCGTCAACGACGCCCCCGCACTGGCCACCGCCGACCTCGGTATCGCCATGGGCGCCATGGGCACCGACGTGGCCATCGAGACCGCCGACGTCGCCCTGATGGGTGAGGACCTGCGGCACCTGCCGCACGCCCTGGCCCACGCGCGCCGATCCCGACGCATCATGCTGCAGAACGTCGGGCTGTCGCTGGCGATCATCACCGTGCTGATGCCGCTCGCCCTGTTCGGAATCCTCGGCCTGGCCGCGGTGGTGCTGGTGCACGAACTCGCCGAGATCGTGGTCATCGCCAACGGAGTCCGCGCCGGCCGCACCCACCCCCTGTCCGCCGCAGCGGTGCCCGCACCTGCCCCGGCAGCAGCCGAGGCCTGGACATGAGCCCAGACCCCACTTCGGGCCCGATGCCGGGTGTCTCGACCGGGGGACGCTCGGCGACTCGATCCCGGTGGACCCTGGCGATCGTCGTCGCCGTCCTCGTCGCGGCGGCACTCGCGGCCGACCCCGTCGCCCGCCGCGCACTCTCCGACGGCCGCGTCATCGAACTGGGGTTGCTGCAACTCAGGCTTGCCTACAACAGCGGTGTCGCCTTCAGCGTCGGGAACGGGCTGCCGCCAGGGGTCATCATCGCGGTCACCGCCATCATCACTCTCGCCATCGCCGTGTACGCGTGGCGCACCGTCCCCGTCGGCTCACTGACCGGGACGGTGGGGCTGTCGGCGGTCGTCGCCGGAGCGGCCGCCAACGTCATCGACCGCGCTGCCGACGGCCGCGTGACGGACTACTTCCACACCGGATGGTGGCCCACCTTCAACCTCGCCGACACCTACCTCACATGCGGCGTAGTCCTGGTCGTCCTCGCGTCGCTCCGGGAGGGCCGAACCCGCGTCGATCCCACGGGCACGGAGCAACGATCCGTATGACTGCTCCCCGACCTCGAATCCGATCGACCTCCATGACGGTCGCGTGCGGCACCGGGGGCGTCCGGTTACATCCTCACCGACGCCCGGTGCGGCAGTGATCACCACCATCGCCGCGGCAGTGGCGATGTTCGCCGGCACCAACATCGACGACATCGTCGTGCTGACGGTGCTGTTCGTCGCCTCCGCCAGCCAGGGTAGGCCGCGGGCGTGGCAGATCGTCACCGGCCAGTACCTCGGCCTGATCACCCTCGTCGCGACCAGCGTCGTCGCCGCTCTGGGACTGGTGATCGTGCCGCAAGAATGGGTCGGGCTACTCGGTGTGCTGCCCCTGTCGCTGGGGCTCTGGACGCTGATCCGCTGGCTGCGCAGCGACGACGAGGACGAACCCCCGGTCGCTGCCACCGGAATGGCAGGCGTTGCTGCCATCACCATCGCCAACGGTGCCGACAACATCGCCGTCTACACCCCGGTCTTTCGGACGCTCGGTCCACCACAGACCGCAGTCACCATCGCCGTGTTCCTGATCTGCGTCGGGATCTGGTGCTACGCCGGCAGGCTGCTGGGCACTCGCAGGAAGGTCGTCGACACTCTCGAACGGGTCGAGCACTGGCTCGTCCCAGCGGTGTTCATCGGCTTGGGTCTCTTCATCCTCCTCGAATCCGGAGTTCTCGCCCGGCTGATCGCCGCCGCGTCATGACCGACACCCGCTCGCGCGCAGCCTGCGGAACCGCTACGGCCCGACTCAGATCGGTTCCCGCCACCGCCCGGTGGCGTCACCTCCATGCCATCGATCGAAGCGTGAGGGTGAGCAAAGGGCGGCGCATCGATACTCGGTCGATCCGTCGGCGATCATCAGATCGACCACGGTGCGACAATCGGACCGGACTTGCCGAATCGACCGCCGAGTAGGCGTCGCTGACCCCGATCATCTGTGTCCGAGCGGTGTGTGGACAGACGAGCCACGCTCGTCCGCGCGGGCGCGGAGTCGTATTCGTCGCCGGAAGGTTAGGTTCGGCAGCCCTTATAGACTCGCTCGGTGCCCAGAGACTTCAACCGCCCGAAACGCCCCAGTGTGCGCTTAGCGCACGATTTGGGCAGATTCGGTGACGCACCGGGTCTGATATCGGTGAACGAGACGATCACCTACCGCGACCTGGACGAGCGCATCGACCGGCAGGCGGCCAGACTTGGACGTGGCCGTCGTCTGGTACTGATCGCCGGCACCAACAAGGTCGAGGTCGTCGTCACCTACCTCGCGGCGCTGCGTGCAGGACACCCCGTACTGCTGGCCTCGGACGACAATCCCGACCATCTCGACGGGCTCATCGACACATATCGGCCCGATGTGGTGGTGCGCACCCTCGACGGCAACACAGTCGTCGAAGAACTCGATCGACAATCCAGACATGAGCTGCACCCTGATCTCGCGTTGCTGCTGAGCACCTCGGGTTCGACCGGATCACCCAAACTCGTCCGTCTCTCGCACGACAACGTGCAGGCCAACGCCGAGTCGATTGCCGAATACCTGGGCATCCGCCCCACCGACCGTGCCGTGACCACGCTACCCATGCACTACTGCTATGGGCTTTCGGTCGTCCACAGCCACCTCCTGCGCGGTGCCGCCTTGATTCTGACCAACTCTTCGGTCACAGATACTCGACTGTGGGACCTTGCGCGCACCCACCGCGCCTCCACCTTCGCGGGTGTGCCGTACACCTTCGATCTGCTCGACCGTATCGGGTTCGAACAGCTGAATCTTCACGACCTGCGGTACGTCACGCAGGCCGGCGGAAAGCTGTCGCCCGATCGCGTCCGCACGTATGCCGAGCTGGGCCGACGCCAGGGATGGGACTTGTTCGTCATGTACGGGCAAACGGAGGCGACCGCCCGAATGGCGTATCTGCCACCGGATCTTGCCGCCGCTCATCCGCATTCCATCGGACGGCCGATTCCCGACGGGTCCTTTCGGCTCGATCCGGTCGCGGATGCCCCGGACGGGACGGGTGAGCTCGTCTATTCGGGGCCGAACGTCATGCTCGGCTACGCACACGACCCCGGCGACTTGCGCCTGGGTGACACGCTCGCCGGCGAGCTGCGAACAGGCGACCTGGCCCGGCGAACGGCCGATGGACTGTACGAAGTGGTCGGCCGACGCAGCCGTTTCGCGAAAGTGTTCGGTCTACGTATCGATCTGCACCGCGTCGAGTCCGCGCTCGCACACCTGGGATTGACCGTGTGCTGCACCGACGGCACGGACGAACTCGTCGTCGTCGCGGAGAACGCTGACGTCGCCGACGTGCGACGCTTGACAGCACAGTTCAGCGGCCTTCCCGCAACAGCAGTTCGGGTGTGTGTCGTCGATGAGCTGCCGCGCACCTCCACCGGCAAACCCGATGCGCGAGCGGTCGCGGAATTCGCAGGCAAGCCCGGCCCTGTTCAGCCCACCTCGACGACGACAAAGCCCGAGACCACCGATGTCAAAGCGATGTATGCCGAGGTCCTGCATCACGCAAGGGTCGACGACGACAGCACGTTCGTGAGCTTGGGCGGTGACTCTTTGTCGTATGTGCGGATGTCCATTCGGCTGGAGGAGCTGCTCGGTCACCTCCCGGCGGACTGGCACAACACCCGAGTCGTGGACTTCGTTCAGGCACCGCACCTGCGCCGCGGCTGGCGACGGGTGGAGACCAACGTTGTGCTGCGCGCCCTTGCGATCGTGCTGATCACCGGCTCGCACATACACCTGTTTTCGGTGCTCGGCGGGGCGCACGTGCTTCTCGGAATCGCCGGCTACAACTTCGCCCGCTTCCACCTCGGCGCGGTCGATCGCACCGCCCGCGCACGCAATGCTGTGCGCAGCGTCGCTCGGATCGCCATCCCCAGCATGGTGTGGATCGGGGCCATCATCGCTCTGACCGGGGACTACCGCATCACCAGTGCATTGCTGCTCAACGGAATCTTCGGCCCGGACGGTTGGTCTGTCGAATGGCGATACTGGTTCGTCGAGGCGATTGTGTACATCGTCCTCGTAGCCGCCGCTGTGCTCTATGTTCCGGCGGTCGCACGTCTCGAACGCAGTCACCCGTTCTGGTTTCCTATGGGGTTGGTGGCATTGGGCCTGGTTACCCGTTACGGATTGATCGAGATCGACGACAGCCGCAATCGCATTCTGACCGCGGCGGTTGTCTTCTGGTTGTTCGCCCTCGGCTGGGCCGCCGCCCGGGCGCAGACCGTGTGGCATCGAGTGGGGGTCACCGCGGCAATCGTGCTATCGATTCCCGGGTTCTTCTTCGGCGACATCCAGCGAGAAGTCATCGTGATTGTCGGACTTTGCCTGCTGGTGTGGCTCACATCCGTCCCATGTCCCGCAGTTGTGGGCCGGGTTGCGGGGGTGTTGGCAAGCGCGTCACTCTACATCTACCTGACCCATTTTCAGGTCTATCTACCGCTGCGCGACGACCATCCCTGGACAGCATTCGCCCTGTCGATCGTCGTGGGGGTTGTCTACTGGCAGGCCGCGACCTTCGTGCTCGCCCGTCTACCGTGGAGCGGGACAGGGCCGGGCATTAGGTTTGCCAATCCTCTAAGTACCATGGCGGCGGGGACGACCGGAGGTGGTCCGGTAAATGCGAAGGACGGACGATGAGCAAGCGGATCGAACTGATGGCGGGCCTCGCACTGGCGACCGCGGCACTGTTGACGGTGTCGGGGTGTTCGAGCGCTGAGTCCGACCCGGGCGGGGACAACCGGATCACCGTCTACAACGCCCAACACGAGTCGCTGACGAAAGAATGGGCCGACGCGTTCACCTCGGAGACCGGCATCGAGGTCGACCTGCGCCAAGGGAGCGATACCGAACTCGGCAACCAACTCGTAGCGGAGGGTGACCGATCGCCAGCGGATGTGTTCCTCACGGAGAACTCTCCGGCGATGACGCTCGTCGAGAACGCGGGTCTGTTCACCGACGTCGACCAGGCCGTGCTGGCCCAGGTTCCGAGCCAATACCGCCCGTCGAACGGCAAGTGGACGGGTATCGCCGCCCGCTCGACCGTGTTCGCCTACAACACGGACATGCTGACCCCCGATCAGCTCCCGGCCTCACTCCTGGACCTGCAGGACCCCGCCTGGAAGGACCGCTGGGCAGCATCGCCGTCGGGAGCCGATTTCCAAGCCATCGTCAGTGCGCTGCTCGAGTTGAAAGGCGAGGACGCTACACGCACCTGGTTGGAGGGGATGAAGAACAACGTCCGCGCCTACAACGGTAACGGCACGGTGATGAAAGCCGTCAACGCCGGAGAAATCCCGGGCGGCGTGATCTACCACTACTACTGGTTCGGCGATCAGGCCAAGACCGGAGAGAACAGCAGTAACGTCGCCCTGCACTACTTCAAGAACGAAGACCCCGGCGCATTTGTCAGCGTCTCCGGCGGCGGCGTCCTGCAGTCCAGCGCGAAACAGGATGCAGCGCAGCAGTTCCTGGCGTTCGTCACCGGACCGAAGGGTCAGGAAGTTCTGCGGGACGGGATGTCGTTCGAGTACTCGGTGGGCAGCGAAGTGGCGGCCAACGCGGATCTGGTCCCCTTGACCGAACTGCAGGCCCCGCAGGTGGACCCGGCGAAGCTCAACAGCCCGAAGGTCACCGAGCTCATGACCGAAGCCGGTTTGCTCTGATTCCAACGACGAACGGTCGAGAACAACGGGGGCCGGCCCACACGCTGCGGTGCCCAGCAGGCCGGTCGCGTATGCCCTTGCCTCTGGCTGTCACCGCAGTGATTGTCGTGGCGATCTCGCTCATCCCGCTCGGGTACGTGATCGTGGAGAGCGTGGACACCGGCTGGGCCACCGCGTCGGCGCTGCTGTTCCGATCGCGGGTCCGCGAATTGTTGGCCAACACCGTGATGTTGGTAGTGATCACGGTGCCCATCTGTGTCGCAATCGGCGTCGCGGCTGCTTGGTTGGTCGAGCGCACACGAGTATTCGGAGCGAAGGTGTGGGCGGTATTGCTTGCCGCGCCGCTGGCTGTCCCGGCGTTCGTGAACGGCTACTCGTGGGTGACGGCGATCCCTTCCCTCGGCGGGCTGCGCGGCGGCGTTCTGATCGCAACGCTCTCGTATTTTCCTCTCGTCTACATTCCCGTGGCCGCGACGCTACGCAGGCTCGACCCCGCGGTCGAGGAATCGGCGCGAGGACTCGGAATCGGACCGTGGGCAGTGTTCTTTCGCGTCGTGGTGCCGCAGCTGCGGCTGGCAATCGCCGGCGGCGCGCTTCTGGTCGCGTTGCACCTACTCGCCGAATACGGTGCCTTCGTCTTCATCCGCTTCGACACATTCACTACAGCGATTTTCGAGCAGTATCAATCGACGTTCAACGGAGCGGCGGCGACCATGCTCGCCGGGGTGCTGGTATTGCTGTGCCTCACATTGTTGGTGATCGAAGCGGTTGTGCGTGGCAGTGCCAGGTATGCCCGCATCGGCTCGGGTGCAGCCCGCCCGGCCGTGCCTGCAGAACTCGGTTGGCAGTATTCGCCGATCGCGCTCGTCTTCCTGGGGATGTTGATCGCACTGTCTCTCGGAGTCCCGATCGCCAGTGTTCTGCGGTGGCTTGTCGTCGGCGGCAGCGCGGTGTGGGAGTGGGACGAAATCTCGTCCGCGCTGCTGCAGACGCTCGGGTTCGGAATTGCCGGTGCGGTCATGACGTGTGCACTCGCGTTCCCGGTCGCGTGGATCTCGATTCGCCACCGCGGACGGTTCAGCCGTGTCCTCGAGGGCGGTACCTACATCTCGAGTTCGTTGCCCGGCATCGTGGTTGCGTTGGCGTTCGTCACCGTCGCCATTCGGTACGCAAATCCGCTGTATCAAACAGTTGTCGTCGTGATCGCGGCCTACGCATTGCTCTTCCTGCCACGCGCATTGGTCAACCTGCGGGCGGGGCTCGCGCAGGCGCCCGTCGGGTTGGACGAGGCGGCTCGGTCGCTGGGTCTGTCACCGCTGTCGAGTTTCTTTCGGGTGACTCTCAGATTGGCTGCGCCGGCCACCGCAGCGGGCGGTGCGTTGGTGTTCTTGGGGATCGTGAACGAGTTGACCGCGACATTGCTGCTGGCACCGACCGGAACCCGCACTCTGTCGATGCAGTTCTGGTCGCTGAGCAGCGAGATCGACTACTCGGGGGCTGCTCCGTACGCGTTGATCATGATCGTGCTGTCTCTGCCCATGACCTACGTTCTCTTCTCCCAGTCGAAAAAGGCGGCAGGACTATGACATACGCGGTGGAGGTGGATGGGCTGGACAAGTCGTTCGGTCCTGTGACGGTGCTACGTCGTGTTGAGTTCGCTGTCGATGCCGGGTCGACCACAGCCATCGTCGGACCGTCCGGTTGCGGTAAGACGACGCTGCTGCGTCTGATCGCGGGTTTCGACAAACCCGACGCAGGCACTGTCGCACTGACCGGGAAGGTCGTCGCGGGATCCGGCTGGACGCCTGCGCACCGAAGGTCGGTGGGGTACGTCGCCCAGGACGGGGCACTGTTCCCACACGCCACGGTCGGCGCGAACATCGGGTTCGGCCTGCCACGCCGTGCCCGCACCGTCTCGAAGATCACCGAACTGCTCGAGATGGTGTCGCTGGATTCGTCCTACGCCTCACGTCGACCCGACCAGCTCTCCGGCGGCCAGCAGCAACGGGTCGCGCTCGCGCGGGCGCTGGCGCGTGAACCTGAATTGATGCTGCTCGACGAACCGTTCTCGGCACTCGATGCCGGCTTGCGGGCGAACACTCGACGGATCGTCGCCGACGTCCTCGCCAAGGCTGGGATCACCACCATCCTCGTCACCCACGATCAACCCGAGGCCCTGTCGTTCGCCGACCGGGTTGCGGTGATGAGCTCGGGCAGGCTCGCACAGATCGGTACACCTCGTGAAATCTATTCCCGCCCTGTGGACGTCACCACCGCGGAATTCATCGGTGACGCCGTGATCTTGACGGCCCACATCGAGAACGGCCGTGCCCGCTGCGCCCTCGGCGACGTCGCCGTCGCCCCTTCCCCGAACGCCATCGAAGGTGCAGCCCGAATCATGTTGCGGCCGGAGCAAATCGAGGTGACCACCGACGGCGCGGGTGCATCGGGGGCCGTCGTCGACGTGGAGTACTTCGGGTCGGAGATGCTGCTCGGGATCCGCCTCGACACCGCGGACACCGCTATGGCCCAGCGGGTCACCGTGCGCCGCTTCGGCGCCACGGCTCTGACGCCCGGCGACAGGGTCGCCATCCGCGTCATCGGCGACGCCGTAGTGTACGACCTGTGAGAGAGCTACTCAGTGTGAGGCAGCCTCTCGCGTCCTGCTCGATCATGCGATCGATGCCGAACAATGTGCGTAGTTAGTGGGCAGACTTGCACCATCCAGACTGAGGCAACGCCCCGGAGGCAATCACGTCTCGACCCCAAGCATGGAACGGGCCGGCCGGCATCGACTGTCACCGCCGTCTACGATCCGCACGCGGGTTGATGTCTTGAAGGTGGTGGGCGGCTTCGTCGTCATCCAAACTGGGGGCATCGATTGCGTTGCTTGCAAATCTGGTGGCCCGCACTAAGTCTTCTTTCTTTCGAGGACGGACTCCCCCTGAGCGGCGGAAGAACCCACTGATTCCGATTTCCCACGCACACCACCACCATCGCGAGCGGTAATCGGTCCTGGAACACAGAGGCAAGCAGGAGACGTTCACCCGCGCACAATCAGACGACGGTTAGATGGATCAGTGCAATGCTGAGTGCGACGACGATTCCCGCGATGAACCGGGCTGCATATCGAGTGATCCGGTAATTTGACATCGCTGCCCATCAACATGCGGTCAGAGGTGAACCGCACCAACGGAATCAGCGCGATCGGAATACCGAAGGACAACACGACCTGCGAGACGACGAGAGCGCGACTGGGGTCAACCCCAGCGGCGAGGATCGCCAGTGCCGGAACCAGCCGCCGCACACGATCGGGATGCGCTTGCGTGGACGGTGCACGCCTGCTTTTCGTGTGTGTCGCTGCAGGAGCGATCGTGACCATCGACGCACTGACCAGTCTCGACATCCCCTTCGTGTTGGTACTTCTCACCGCGCTTGCCGCTGTCGGCACTGACCCTCAGGAAACGTCGCCGAACCATCAACGCAGACATCGATGCAGTGGATCGGAAGCGCACCGCGAGACGAGGTCCAGCGACACGACCACCCCGTACCAAGAGACCGTGAAGCCCGCGTGCGAACTTTCGACACAGACCCGGTCGTCGTTCGGTGCAATGTTCGCTGACTCACTCACAACAGGGGTCGCTCCTGCGGGGTGACACCTGGGATCGTCGCGCGCTGAAGACTATTGCTCGCACTCCGGCATTTCCGCATCTAAGAACTCGAGAAGTTCCCTGAGCAGTCGGTCTGCGCGGTTTTCGACATCGGCAAGAACCGAATCGACGTCGTCGAGGAGCGCGTGGGAGTGCCTTCGTGCGAGTGTGCCGCGATCGTAGTAACCAGGGTCGAGCGAGACCGCCGATGCAGGCTCGAGCGTAAAGACACGCTCTGGGTTCGTCTCTCGAACAGGGGGCGGTATGTGCGTGGGAGCGCGTCCCCCGAGGTGTGCTCGAACGATATCGGCTATTCCCCGGGAGGTGAGAGGGGTTGCGACCAGCGGGGTATGGCCCCACCGGTCGATCGTGGTCAACAACGGCCGTTCGCTGCCTGGGTCGAGATGAGTAACGGAGTCGGCGAGTTCGGTTCCGTCGACGTGCTCGATGGCGTCGGCGAGCATGCGTGTGCTGGGGTGCCGCTCGCCGTGGGCCAGGACCTCGTACCAGCGCCTGTACACCTTTCTCGGTGATGCGCCCGCCCTCACGAGCTCCAACGAAGT
>NZ_LVCU01000339.1:0-4306 GCF_001647185.1 Rhodococcus sp. EPR-147 | reverse complement strand
TCTCGGTGTATGGCAGCCCGGCCGCGGCAAGAGTGAGGACCAGTGCATCTCGGCGAGCGAACAACGCCGCCGGCCACCCTGTTCCGGGGAGGCGCGTGACGATGCCGCCGATCCGAGTTGCGGTGTCGCGCAAACGCGCTGCACGCAGCGCGTCCAGAGCCGCTCGCACGCTCTGACCGCGACCCGGCGGGGGCAGGGCGCGGTCTCGATGAACAGCGTCGATGACGGCGATGCGACGACGTTGCGTTGCCGGCGCGGCAGGGTTGGCTCGGAGGAACCGAACGAACAACTCCGGTGAGACCGGCAACGCCGACTGATCATGAGCGGTGCACCAGTCCGCGAACAGCGACCACGTGTGTCGACCCCGTTCCGGGACAGTGTCGTTCGATACTGGAGTTGTTCGGACAAGGTCGGTGTTGTCGCCGCTCGTCGAGGTGTCGGTGCCGTGCATGAGGGTCACAAGCCGAGATCGTTCACGGCGTTGCCGACCAGAGGCGCGTTCTCGCGGGCATAGATTTCGACCATTCCCGGGCTTCTGTGTCCGGTCTGTCGCATGATCGCGTGTGCGTCGGCACCGTTACGGAACGCTTGAGTGACGAATCCGGCACGCAGTGAATGTCCGCCCAGCTGGGCGAGAAGGTCTGCGTCGTAGCCGGCGCGGCCGGCGCGGCGGCGGATCGCGGCGTGCACTGCCGCACCCGACAGTGCGGTCTGGGATAGGTTGCCGTTCTTGCGGATCGACCGGAACAGCGCCGACCGCGTGTCAGCGGTGGGCAGGGTGCTGTGGCAGAGATGGGAGTCGAACTTCGCTGCGCGGGAAAGCAAACGAATGATCGCGGTTCTGCCACCGGTATCGAATGCAGCAACGATCTGCAGCCAGCGAACCCACGCGCAGACCGGGCATGATTCGTGCCGGTCGGTGAACGGCAGCGCCTTCACCGTTCCGGTTCCGTCCTGGTCGGTCTTCGAGTGCCGCAGGCGGACATGCGCACCGTCGAGGCGATCGCGGCGCACATCACGACATTCGAGGTCCACGAGTTCGCTGCGCCGAAATGCCCCGGAGTACCCCATCAGCAGTAGTGCGGTGTCGCGGCGTTCGAGCACTTCACTGGCCCAGCCGGTGACACCGGCACGTGCTACGTCAACGATGGCAGTGATATCGGACGTCAGGAGTGGGGCGCGGGGATTGCGGGGGCGCTCCCCCGCGGCGGCGTAGTCTCGGCGGATACCGGCGAGGGTGGCGCGCACCATCTCGTGGCCACACGGGGTGTCGTGGCCGAGCCCGCGGTGACGGTCGGTGATCGCAGCGACCCATTTGCCGAAGGTCGACGGTGCATACGCCCGGACTCCGTCGACGGTCAGCGAGTCCGCCGCGTCAACGAGATACGCAGCCACGGTCGCAGGGTGCGCCGGCAACGAGATGTGCCCGGCGGCAGTGCACCAGGTCTCGAATCGCCGCCACGCCGAATCGTAGGCGCGGCGGGTTGCGGCAGACCGCGCCGACGCCATCGACCGTTCGATACGCGCAGCCACCTCGGCCGACAGGTCCGGAAACACCACCGCACCACTCACCAGGGCAACTGAATCTGCGTCCAGGACCTCACCGAGCTGCCGTTCTGCCATGGCAAGAACTGTAGTGCGCACCTCCGACAGGCTTTTTGATTTCAAAACACGCTCACCTGGTGTTTCGCCGGGGATGGTGCGGGAAAATGGGCGTACGACGGCCTGCAGTACCACTTCTCGGTGCTCTGAGCGTCGGTTGAGGAGCAGAAGTTTGCTCCGTACACGGCCGCACCGGTCTGTTCGAATTGCTCGACAGTTGAGTATCCCTGGGACGGGTCGCAAGCGTAGCCGTCGAGGACTTGTCCGGCCACGAGATCAGGTCGTTCCACTGAGCAGTAGCTCTTTGGACGGGAAACCCGTCGAATCTCCTTCACTTTGACACCTACACCGGCAGCTCGTGGCGGGGTCGCAGCCCTACGAGGACCTAGTCGGGGCGTGACACCCGAATAGTTCTCGAGTACGCGGCTCGGAATTATCGGGAACTTCCGGGACCGCTGGCCCGACTACTGCACGAGTAGGACCGGCTGAGCGCCCAGTGCAGCCCGAGGAGAAGGAACCGAAACACGCAGATGTCCACCAGTGAAATCGATCGACCGCCTGCGCCCGGTGACACCCCGCCTTCGGTGACGAAGATCCCGTTGTGGCCACAGATCAGGCCGTTCGTGCTGCGGTTGCACTTTTATGCCGGCATCCTGGTCGGACCGTTTCTGCTGATCGCGGCCGTGACCGGCCTGCTGTACACCATCAGCCCGCAGTTGTCGGACTACGTTCATCGCCACGAACTGACAGTCGATCAGGTCGGCGATCAGCAGCTGCCGCTCAGTGAGCAGGTCGCCGCGGCCCGGGCCGCCCACCCAGAAGGCTCGATCACCGAGGTCCGGCCCCCCATCGACGCCGAGAGCACCCACCCGTGTCGTGCTGGCGGTCGACGACGTTCCCGAGGGGTACGGGCGGACCGTGTTCGTCGACCCTTACACCGCGCAGGTCCGCGGAGAACTGACCACGTTCGGTGAGTGGCTCCCGGTGCGCGCGTGGATCGACGAACTGCACCGCAACCTCCACCTCGGCGATCTGGGCCGTAACTACAGTGAGTTGGCCGCCAGTTGGCTGTGGGTGGTCGCACTCGGCGGGCTCGTGTTGTGGACGCCCGGGTCCGCCAACGCTCGTCCAGTGCCTCCGAAGCCGCCAGAGCTGCTCTGGTGCCGGAGCCGAGGAAGAGGGGCCGCGCCCGCGCGTTGTCGTGGCACGGCACGGTCGGGGTGTGGATCATCGCCGCTCTCCTGCTTCTCTCGGTCACCGGTTTGACGTGGTCACGGTATGCCGGAGAGACCATCGGGGACGTACGTACGGCGCTGTCGTGAACGACACCGTCGGTCGAGACTCATCCTGCCGGAACGGGCGAGAATGCAGGCGGTGATCACCACGGGGGAGACGGTGCGCCGGTCACCGACACCGTGATCGGTGAAGGCGCGGAATCGACGGTGTCGAGGCCGCCGCCCAGGGCGCGGGCCTGCAGGCACCGATGAAGCTCGTTCCTCCCGCCGAAGAGGGACAGGCATGGAAAGTGCAAGAGGCCAAACGTGATTGGCCCACACGCTACGATTCGGTAGCCGTCGATGCCGCGTCGGGCCAGGTGATCGACAAGGTCGAGTTCGCGAACTGGCCGCTCATGGCCAAGATGACCAACTGGACCATCGACGCCCACATGGGCATCCTGTTCGGACTCGTCAACCAGATCCTGTTGGCGCTCACCGCTATCGGTCTGATCGCCGTCATCCTTCGCGGCTACCGGATGTGGTGGCTGCGGTGCCCGACCCGGGCACGAGGAATCAGGTTCGGACCACCTGCCAAACGCGGGGCGCTGCGCCGGATGCCGCCGTGGGCCGCGGTAACCGCGGTAGTGATCGCAGTGATCCTGGGCTGGTACATGCCGTTGTTCGGAATAACACTGGCAGTGTTCGTCGCCGTCGACGTCGCTCTGGGACTACGTCACCACCGTCGATCGCGCGGAACCACACTCGAATCCGCGTCGCTGCCGTCGCGGGAAGAACGAGCCGACGCGGATCGAGCACCGGGTATCGATGCACACAATCGGCAGGACGCGTCGTGATCGCTGATAGTTCGCTGCGGTGGATCACCACAGCACTGTTCGTGTTCGCGGCCGGATACTGCGTGTACCGCATCATCCGCGCCGCGCAGTGGAACGTACGGATCGACCACGGGTTCCACCTCGTGATGTGCGCGGCCATGATTGCGATGGCGTGGCCGTGGGGGCTCGGCGTCCCGCTGTTACCGCAGGGAGTGTTCTTTGCCGCGGCGACGGTGTGGTTCGCGATCTCCGCAGCACGCACGGCACCGGGCACGACCGGTGTCGACGAGCACCCCCACGGACCTGCGATGGGCAGCTATCACGTGTTCATGATGGCTGCGATGGTGTGGATGGTCGCGGTGATGGCCGGGTGGCTTCCCGGCACCGCCGCGCACGATCACACCGCCGACGCCGCCGACGGTGACATGTCCGGAATGGGCGCGCACGCACACACCCCCGACATGGACATGAGCAGTCCTGACCATACGGCCGCGATGAGCGGACCGGGATGGATCTCCGCGGTATCACTCACGCTCACAGTCGTCTTCGCTGTCGCAGCGATCGTGTGGCTCTACCGTCTGTTCGTCGCCGAACAGAGCACTGCTCTCGCACCTGTACATCCTTCGCCTGGATCGCAGGCAGGTAATATCGCCG
>NZ_LVCU01000338.1:0-1500 GCF_001647185.1 Rhodococcus sp. EPR-147 | reverse complement strand
CGTCGTGTAACACCGATGATCGACCGACGCCACTGCAGTACAGCGACATCGAACGAGGCTATGTGACAACCGATTCACCGCACCATATTTCGCGCACACGCCAGTCGCTGTGTGTGCGTTACGTCCTTGCGATCGCGCTCGTATGCGCGGCCGCGTTGGTCGTTGTCGTCACCGTCCGCTCGGGGGACACCCGACACGCAGCCAGCGGTGACTCGTTCCCTGGCACCTTCACATCGCTTCTGTACGTCCTGCTCCGTTTCACCGTCTCACTCGCCGCCGCGATCACGATGGG
The DNA here is from genome assembly GCF_001647185.1 of Rhodococcus sp. EPR-147. Taxonomy (NCBI): domain Bacteria; kingdom Bacillati; phylum Actinomycetota; class Actinomycetes; order Mycobacteriales; family Nocardiaceae; genus Rhodococcus; species Rhodococcus sp. EPR-147. The sequence goes on along the minus strand of NZ_LVCU01000338.1, from coordinate 1,208 downwards.
CTCATTGGTATACGGGATAGTCTGTACCCGTTTCTGCCGTGTGGGCCGGGTCGGTCCCGACGGATACGCGACCCTGCTCACTGCTGGCCGATCGAGCCTGAGAACCGTCTGACGCTCCCTCGCTCGAGCAGTTCGCGACCTTCTGGCGGTTTGACTTCGTCACCGGCGGCGCGGCAGTCGTCCTGATCGCGCTGTACGGGTGGGCAGTTCTGCGGTTGCGACGGCGCGGAGATCAGTGGCCCCTCGGGCGTACCATCGCCTGGATGACCGGGTGCCTGGCGTTGCTGGTGGCGACGAGTTCAGGTCTCGCTGCATACGGTTCGGCGATGTTCAGCGTCAATATGGGTGCGCACATGACGCTCAACATGTTCGTTCCGGTCCTGCTCGTGCTCGGCGGGCCGGTCACGCTCGCGTTGCGGGCGCTGCCCCCAGCTCGGGAGGACAGGATGCCGGGACCGCGGGAATGGATCGTGTGGGTGGTCCATTCACCACTGATGCGAGTGCTGTCGAACCCCGCCGTCGCGGTCGGGTTGTTCGTCCTCTCCATCTATGCAGTGTATTTCAGCCCGCTGTTCGACGAGCTGGTCCGCTACCACTGGGGACACGAGGTGATGAATATCCACTTCATCGTCACCGGGTACCTCTACTACTGGGTCATCATCGGCATCGACCCCGGACTGCACCGGGTTCAGGCCGCACGAAGGAACGCAGCTGGGATCCACGAGCAACTCGTAACGTTCGATCACCAGGATCAGTGATGCGCGCAGCCCTATGCTTCCTGCAATGCGCATTCCCCCATCCCGCCCCGAAAGATGCTGGTCTATACCGTTGTGTAGGAGATGTCGGTCATGCCGTTCACGGGATGGCACGTACCGCGGCGTCGAGAGCACCGGGTGTGCTCAGGGCGATCGGTTCGCCGTTGAGCAGGACTGTGGGAGTGGCGTTGATGGTCTTGAGCACCGACTGGGTGGAGTCGGCCACCCAGTCGGTGTAGTGGCCGCCGGTGATGCAGTCGCCGGCGGTGTCGGGAACTCCCGCTGCGACAGCGATATCGGTCAGTTGCTCGTCGCTCAGCCCCGAACCGCCTTCGGCGGGCTGCTGCCCGTATACGGCGGCGGATCAGGAGTGTCGCCCGGGGTCCTGCTCGGTCTGGGGTCTGCTCACCGTCGGTGGCGCAGCGAGCCGACAGGGCGAGCACAGGACCAAAC
>NZ_LVCU01000337.1:0-8147 GCF_001647185.1 Rhodococcus sp. EPR-147 | reverse complement strand
TCACCATCCCGGCAACAGGAAGCGGTGGCACACACGACGGTGCGTGCCACCGCTTCACCATGCCGTCGTTGACAGGCCGACCTCCATATGAGGCGACTACCGCACACAACTGCACACGGCCCATCAACTACTATGTTGCATAGTAATTGAGATGCAATCGTCGAAAGGGTGTGGCGGTGTGACAGCTGATCAAACCCCGGCGCTCACATCGCAGGGACGGTTACGCAGAGCAATCGCTGCGGTGCGCAACAGGTGGCGGCAACTGACCTCGATGCGAACGGCACTGGTGCTGCTGTTTTTGCTCGCTATCGCAGCAATCCCAGGCGCCCTGCTGCCACAGCGCAATCTCAACACCCAGGCGGTTGATTCCTACATCGCAGCGCGCCCGGCTCTCGGGGCCGTCATGGACACGCTGGAATTGTTCGACGTATTCGGAAGCTTCTGGTTCACCGCCATCTACGTCCTACTGTTTGTGTCGTTGATCGGCTGCCTGACTCCCCGAATGATCGAACACGGTAAAGCCCTTCGCGCACAGCCAGTTCGCGTACCCCGAAACCTTTCGCGACTACCGCTTCATCATTCGGGCGCTCTCGCCGGTAGCCCGAAAACCGTCATCGACGACATCGCGCCCCACTTGAGAGGGTGGCGTACTGCCGTTAGGCCCGAGCCCGATGGGGCGCTCACCCTCTCCGCCGAGAAGGGCTATACCCGCGAAGCGGGAAACCTACTTTTTCATTTCTCGCTGATCGGTCTGCTCGCGGCCATCGCCATCGGCAAGCTCTTCGGTTACGAAGGATCGGTCATCGTCATCGCCGACAACGGGCCCGGTTTCTGCAACACCTCGCCCGCCATCTACGACTCCTTCCGGGCCGGCAACAGCACCGACGGAACCGGGCTGGAGCCGTTCTGCATCAGAGTCAAGGACTTCAACGCCGACTACCTTGAGAACGGCCAGGCAGAGATGTTCACCTCGAACATCTCCTACCAGTCCGCCGACGACATCGCCGCAGACACCTGGCGCGACTATCAACTCAAAGTCAACGAACCCCTCCGGCTCGGAGATGAACGCATCTACCTCACCGGCCACGGATACGCCCCGGAATTCACCGTGACCTTCCCCGACGGTCAGAGTCGAACCGAGGCCCTGCAGTTCCGGCCCGACGACGCCACCACGTTCCTGAGTAGCGGGGCGTTGCGTTTCGATCCACCCGGCGGGACCTATGCCACCGCCGATGAGCGACGCCGCGGCCAGATCGCCATCGAAGGCCTCTTCGCTCCCACTGCGCAATTCAACGGAACCCTGCTCTCCTCCCGCTTCCCGGACTTGGTCGATCCTGCTGTGGCAGTGGATATCTACAAAGGAGATACCGGCCTCGACACCGGCATACCCCAGTCGATCTTCTCCCTGGACCAGGAGATGATCAACCAGGGCCGACTTGTCAAGCAGGATCGGGTGAACCTGCGTCCCGGTGAATCGACGACCCTCACCGACGGCACCAACATTCGATTCAACGGCGCCAAGGAGTTCGCCAACCTGCAGGTCGGATACGACCCCGCACAGTTGTGGGTGCTCGTGTTCGCGATCACGATGATGACCGGACTGTTGGTCTCGCTGGTGATCAAGCGACGTCGAGTCTGGTTCCGTGTACTCCCGGCCGAAACAGGCCGATCGAGCGTGGAGATGGGCGGGCTCGCCCGTACCGATCACGCCGGATGGGGACCCGAATTCGAGACCCTCCGCACCGAAATCTGGACGCCGCGGACAAAGAACCACTCCGAGACCCTCGATACAGAAACGGTGTAGCGCCATGCCGATCGACGACAACCTCGCCCGCTGGAGCGACATCAGTTTCGAGACCGCCTTCGTGGTCTACCTTCTCGCCGCGATCCTGTTCATCGCACAACTCGCAACGACACGAACAGCGACTCTGAGCCGGGCCTCGAGTCTGCATCCGCAACTGATCGCAGCGACATCATCGACACCGGGATACGTGCCGGTCCCCGAGCGAAGAGCCCCGTCCGAACGCCTGGGCCGCACGGGACTCGCCCTGGTAATGCTCGCACTCACTTTGCATATCGGGTCGATCGTCCTGCGCGGGATCGCCACTGGCCGCCCGCCGTGGGGAAACATGTACGAATTCGTCTCCGTCACATGCGCGGCCGGCATACTTGCCGGACTGATCGTGCTGCGCTCGGAGCAACTGCGCACACTATGGTTGTTCGTCCTCGTGCCGACCTTGATCCTGCTCTTCATTGCCGGAACTGTGCTCTATGCCAACGCGGCGCCCGTCGTACCAGCCTTGCAGTCGTATTGGCTCCCCGTGCACGTCTCCGTCGTCTCGCTCGGCAGCGGGGTGTTCCTGATCTCCGGTGCAGCCAGCACATTGTTCCTGATCCGGATCCGATATCCCAACAACAACGCCGTCCCCGACAGCAGAGTGGGCCGGATCGTCGCTCGTCTCCCCTCGGCGCACTCGCTCGACGTGCTGGCGTACAAGACCACCATCTTCGCGTTTCCCCTGTTCGGAATCGGTGTCATCCTCGGCGCGATCTGGGCCGAGGCCGCGTGGGGTCGGTTCTGGGGCTGGGACCCGAAAGAGACGGTCTCATTCATCGCGTGGATCATCTACGCCGCGTACCTGCACGCCCGGGCCACCAGCGGGTGGCGTGACACCCGGGCCGCGTGGATCAACATCGCCGGATTCGTGGCCATGCTGTTCAACCTGTTCATCATCAACATGGTGGTCTCCGGACTGCATTCGTACGCGGGTTTGAACTGATGTCGCCTGCTAGCCGCCGCCCTGTGCTTCGGCGAGGTCATGCGGCACCGGTCGCGTCAATCCCGCGTCGACCCGGCCGGTGTTGCCGACCGGGTATCGACCGGACCAGGATCCAGGAGCCACGACCACGATCCGAATCAACTGACTGCCTCGTGTCCGTAGTGCATTCCGGAGAGGGAAGTCACAGTGCCCCGAGCTTCGTCACCGGCCAAGACTGGGGCATCGACCGCGTCACCGATCCCACGATGTTCGAGACATCGGCGCAGATCCGTACTGCAGCAAAGGCGTCGACTTCATGAGACTCGGCCGCCCTACGGGGGCTCGCACACGCGAACAGAGCAGTCTGCCCGCCACGGCAACGGCATCCATCCTTGCCGTTGTACTCCTGGTCTCCGGATGTTCCGCAGGCGCCGACGCCGTGCCCTCCGGAGGTAGCTTCGATTTCGTTGCACCCGGTGGTCAAACCGACATCGTCTACGATCCCCCCGAAACGCGCGGAACCATCGGTGAACTCGCCGGACCCGATCTGATGGAGGAAGGTAAGAACACCGCTCTGTCGGACTATGACGGCGAGGTGGTCGTGATCAATCTCTGGGGTCAGTGGTGCGGCCCCTGCCGCGGCGAAGCCGACGACCTCGAAGAGGTCTACGAAGCAACCCGCGAGCGCGGTGTGCAGTTCCTCGGTATCAATGTTCGAGATCCGCAGAAGGACAAAGCGCAGGACTTCGTTGTCGACAACAATGTCTCCTACGCCTCGATCTACGACCCCTCGATGCGGACGCTGATCGCCCTCGGCGGGAACTACCCGACCAGCGTGATTCCCTCGACGCTGGTACTCGATCGAGAGCACCGGGTGGCGGCAGTGTTCATGCGTGCCCTCCTCGCCGAAGACCTGCTCCCTGTCGTCGAACGGATAGCAGACGAATGACTGTTCTTCTTGCCCAAGGCGGCGTTGGCTCGACGTTCCAAAATCTGGCATCGAGCGGACCTCTGGTACTGGCGATCGCCGCATGTATGCTCGCCGGGCTGGTCTCGTTCGCGTCACCGTGCGTGGTGCCCCTGGTGCCGGGCTACCTGTCGTACCTGGCGGGCATCGCAGGTGCCGACGTGCCGTCGCTCGCCGCCGCCTCGACTGGTGAAGCACCGCCGAAGCTGGCAAGCCGCTGGCGCGTGGCAGGTGCAGCGGGGTTGTTCGTCGCCGGCTTCACCATCGTCTTCGTCCTCGCCACCGCCTCGATTTTCGGGGTCATCGGCACCCTGCGCATCAACGAACAGGTGCTTCAGCAGGTCGGCGGTGCCATCACGATCATCATGGGCTTGACGTTCATCGGGTTCATTCCCGCATTCCAACGCGACACTCGATTCGCGCCGCAAACCATCTCGTCTCTTGCTGGAGCGCCGCTGCTCGGTGGCGTGTTCGCGCTCGGCTGGACGCCGTGCCTTGGCCCCACGCTCGCCGGGGTGTTGTCCGTTGCCGCTGGCACTGAAGGCGCAACCGCAGCGCGCGGCGTCACTCTCATCGTCGCCTACTGTCTGGGACTCGGTCTACCGTTCGTGGTCCTCGCGTTCGGCTCGAGTTCGGCGATGCGCGGTGTCGGCTGGCTACGGCGGAACTCGCAGAGAATCAAAGTGGCAGGCGGAGTGATCATGATCGCCGTCGGTGTCGCCCTGCTGACGGGGGTGTGGGGTCTGTTCATTGCCTGGATACGCAATGAATTCGTCAGTTCGGTTGTATTACCCATCTGAGAAGGAAACCGAGCAGCCGCACGTGCAAGACCACGCCTCCCCAACTGCCAGTGCCGGTGGTATCGAACCCACTCTCTGTCGACGGCGCGCCCCCGCCGGGCCGCGACGACCCGATCCGAGAGCCGCCCCCTGTCCCTACCGCGGATCTGCGTGTCCCAAGGACCCCGCAGGCGGGTGCATCAGCAGGGGAGGGCATGTTTCCGGGGCCGTGTTGATCGGTGTGGCAGCTAAAAGGGCCAGGTCCTTCGAAACCGAAGGGCGGGGCTCGGTATTAGCCGAGCCCCGCCCTACGGTTGATAGTTCCCAGAATTGAGAGTTACTGGGCGAGCAAACTTTCCATTGTGGAGATTTCGCTCTGCTGCGCATCGATGATTGTGGAGGCAAGCTCCTTGGCATCAGCATTGGAGCCGTCGGCCAACTCGATCTGAGCCATCTCGATTGCCCCCTTGTGGTGCTCGATCATCATGGTGAGCCACATGGAGTCGAACTCCGCTCCGTTAGCGGCCGACAACATGTCCATGTCTTCCTGGCTCATCATGCCGGTCATGCCACCGCTCCCCATGTCCATACCGCCCATGTCCATTCCGCCCATGTCCATTCCGCCCATGTCGGCGGACGCTGCGGGCTGTCCCCATGCGGTGAGCAGGGCATTCATCTGCTCCATCTCCGGTGCTTGAGCTGCTTCGATGGCCTGGGCCAGCTCGATGACCTGAGCATTCTCGGTTCGGCCGTCGACAAGTGAAGCCATCTCCACCGCTTGTGCATGGTGGGGGTACATCCCTTCGACGAACGTGACATCGGCATCGTTGAATTCGGCCGATGCTTCGGCGGAATTCTCGGAGGACGACGAGGCCGGTGTATCGCTGCTCGACATGCCGGGCATGTTCATTTCGCCGTCGTTACTGCTGCAGCCAGCGAGAACTGCGGCGGCGACAGCGGAAGCCGCCGTTATCGCGATCGTGAAACGGGTAGATCGATTCGAACGCATAACAAACTCCTGAAATTATGGTGGGGTGGTTCGGATCGACAGGCACACTGACCCGTCGACATCTGTGTCTCACACAACGGTGAGTCACCTGTCAGATCCGAAGCACAGACAATTCGGAGAGAGTGAAAATGGTCCAGGGCGGCGGGTGCCCGGTTCGACGACGAACTGCCGACAGCCGCGCAGCGTGGACGAGAGAACCGGCGAAGCCCACAACGATTGCCCGTAAGACGGCCAACGCCGCGACAGCACCGATGATAGCCAGACACAGATGCATGACCGAGCTGTGATCGCCACAGCCGTTCCCGCAGTGTGCTGCGGAACCACTCTCCGATGCTGTCGCAGATGATGCTCCCGAATGCTCGTCGACGGCAGGTGGAGCGCTCACCGTCGAGGTCATCGAGTGTTCGCCGATACTCGTCGCCGTTGCGAACGACATCGGCGCAGAATGCATGAGAAGGACTCCGAACAGCACTATCGAAGCGCAAACAGCACCTAGGAGCCACTTCTGGTTCATAGGTTCCGTGGCTGAAGTCCTCACCGGTTCGATCTTACCGGTCTGCCACACGGGCATCCGGTCTCCTCGCAGTCGCGGCGTCCGGACCGTGGACATCGAATCAGGTGGCGATGGGCCGGTTGATTGCGGTCACTTCATCCCAGGGAACGGGCGCGACTTTGACGACGTCGCCGCCGGTGGGGGCGTTGACGTATTTCCCGTCGCCGATGTAGATCCCGATGTGTCCGATCGGTGAGTAGAGAGAGATGAAGTCACCCGGTTGCACTGATTCGCGGGAGACAGGTGTGCCCGCTCGTGCTTGGTCTGCGGCCACGCGTGGAACGGTCAGTCCCAGTTGTTTGTAGGCGAAGTAGATCAGTCCGGAGCAATCGAAGGACCCCGGCCCGGTAGCTCCCCAGGAATAGGGTTTGCCGAGTTGGTCGAGGGCGATGCGCATCGCCTCCGCTGATGTTCCACTCGCAGCCGAGACGGCGGCGGGTAGCTCGGAAGGATTCGTGGTGCCGGGGCTGACGATGGCAGCTCGATCCGCATCGGTGAGGGCGGCGAATTGGTCGGTGATTTTGGCGATCTGATCGGCCAGGTCGGTCTGGCGTTGCTCGAGGTCGCGTTGTGTACGTGCGGCGTCCGCCTCGGCTACCGCAGCGGACGCCTGTGCTTGCCGGGCTTGTTCGAGCTGGTCTCGCGCTTCGTCGTCGATCTGTGTCGAGTCGGCGAGTGCAGCGGCTCGATCGGCGAGGATCCGGTCCAACAACACCATCTGATCGAGTAGTTGCTGTGGGCTGTCCGCGACCAGAACGGCCCCGAGAGGGGATTGCGGTACACCTTTGTACGCGGCGTCGACAGCTGTGGCCAGTGCTCGACGGTTGGCAGATGCGGCCACTTCGGCTTCCCGAGCCGCCGCCGAGGTCTCGTGGGCGAATTGAACTGCGGTACTCAGTTCGCCGCGGCGACGATCGAGGGTGTCCTGCGCGGCGTACATGCTGTCGGTGAGAGTGAAGGCGGTCGCATTGAGTTCAGCGAGTTGTCGTACGGCTTCGGATGCGTTCACCGGGGGTGCAGCAGGGTCCGCCGAAGCTGGAGCATTTACCGAAAATGCCGCGGCAACAACGATGATCGAGGCGATCAGGGTAGCGCGGACACGCCGCGTCGGGCCTGAAAAAGAATGCACAGAAGAAATCCTCTGGGGTCGGTGTGGGTTCCCTGCGTCACCAGCGAAGGAAACGGAGCGCGGCGAGAGCCGCATGGGACTGTGTCCGGCCTCGCCGGTCACCATTGTCGGGTATCGGCAGTCGTAGACGGTTCCTCACGGTCGGCTGAGGCTCGCGTCGACGCTCGACGCCTGTGCCGTATGGGCGGCGAGTCGGCGTCGATTGACGCCGACTCACCGCACCTGCAAACTACTATCATTCATAGTAGATGGTGGGGTGGTATCCGCTGACCGGGAGAGGGATGACGACTGTGACGATGCGTGACTGGCCGGCGCGGCGTTGGGTGGCCGCGTTACTGGGCGCGACGGTGGCCGCGCTGGTCGTGGCGATCCCCACCGGGATCATCCACACTGCGTTCTACGTTCGAATGACCCCGGTGTTGTGGTGGAACTATCCGGTGTGGATTGCCACCGCAGTTCTCAGTGGCCTCATTCTTGCGACATACGTGAGCACTGGGCTGGCGTCGTCGGTTTCTTCCCGTGTAGGGGTCAGTGCGAATGCGTTGTCGTTGTTGGCAGTCGGATGTCCGATATGCAACAAACTGGTAGTGGTGGCGGTCGGGGTGAGCGGTGCTCTGGATCTATGGGCACCCGTGCAGCCCGTAATCGGAGTGATGTCGGTGGGGGTGATGGTGTGGGCTCTTCGACTGCGAATCCGCGGGGAACGCGCGTGCCCTACTTCTCGCGTAGGTCAGGAGTTCGGCAACTCCGCTGGCTTTGGCGGTGCAGGCGCAGCAAAATTGTAGGATTTCTCGCCACGTCCTATCCGCGGTCCGGCAGCAACAGACGACGAAGGCGACCGCTTCTCGATGCGCCATCTGCGGTGTTGGGCTGTGCCTGCGACACCGGCAGGCGGGCGTCGGCCAGCAATCCTGCCACCCCGGCGGCCACGCAGGCCGACGTCACCACTAT
>NZ_LVCU01000336.1:0-2534 GCF_001647185.1 Rhodococcus sp. EPR-147 | reverse complement strand
GTGTAGGGCAGCAGGCGCACCGCGGAGAGTCCGGAGCAGTAGTTGACCAGGGCGAACGGTGCCGGGGCAATGAGCCGCAAGGACCCGACGGCCAGCCACCCCCGCCGAGCCAACCGGGCATCGATGGACTTGACCGCAGGATTCGTCAGCCGCTCCTGCACCGCGGTGCGCCCGAGCGCGCGCACCAGCAGCAACGCCAGCACAGCGCTGACAGTTGTGGCGGCGATCGTGACGGCGACCCCGGTGGCGGGACCGAACAACAGTCCGGCGCTGAGGGTGAACACCGTGCGCGGTACCGGGGCAATCGTCAACACCGCCTGGGTCAGAAAGAACACCACCACGAACGACGGGCCCATCGACTCCGCCCACTCGCGCACCACAATGATCGACGGGCGGGGTACGAGGGCGGCAGCCACTGCCAGTATTGCCAGCGCTGCCACGGTGGCGAGGACTCGGCGATCGCGCAGAATCGCCGATACGGTTTCGGTCATGACGGTCTCTGCCTGCGCCGCCTCGCCGAGGTTTCCGACAAGCACGCGGGAGTGGACGGCGAGGAATGGCTTCGCACTGCCGGTGCTCAGGAGCGGACGAGCCGTGAGATCGCGTCGGTGGCCTCTTTGATCTTCGCGTCGGCTTGGGGACCGCCGGCGATGGCGGCGTCGACCACGCAGTGGCTGATGTGAGCTTCGAGCAGGCCCATGGCCACCGCCTGCAAGGCTTTGGTCATCGCCGAGACCTGGGTGAGGATGTCGATGCAGTACTTGTCTTCCTCGACCATGCGCTGCAGTCCTCGGGCCTGGCCTTCGATGCGCTTGAGGCGTTTGAGGTAGGCGTCCTTTTCGGTGATGTAGCCGTGCGCGGCGTGATCATGGCCGTCGGTCTCGGCGGGTGCCTGCGCGGCCGCGGGAGTGGCCATGGTGTCCTCCTGGAATCCGAGTGTCATGCCGAGCATCCTCGATTATGCCCGCCCGGGGTATGGCGCGAGAGGGTCGGTCCGTCGAGTCGTCGCTGGGCCGCCGCCGCAGCGCACATCACCGCGCAGCGGGCCACCGCTCGGGTCGCCGGGTGCCGGGTGATCTGCACCAAGGTCGTTGTCACGAAGGACATGGCCCTCTCCTTTCGTAGGCTGCATCGGGGTTGTAGCGGTGGGGTGGGGTGGCGCGCCTGCATGCCACGCCCACCCCAGCCTTTTGGGTGCTTGTTCTACCCGCGCGGTTATCCGGTGAGGGACTTGAACCGGCGCAACCGCAAGCTGTTGCTGACCACGAACACCGACGAGAACGCCATCGCTGCACCGGCCAGCATCGGATTGAGCAGCCCGGCCGCAGCCAAGGGGAGGGCGGCCACGTTGTAGGCGAACGCCCAGAACAAGTTGCCCTTGATGGTGCCCAACGTTCGGCGGGACAGGCGGATAGCATCCGCTGCTGCGCGCAGATCACCGCGCACCAACGTCAGATCGCTGGCTTCGATCGCAACGTCGGTACCGGTGCCCATCGCCAGACCGAGGTCGGCCTGCGCCAACGCGGCGGCGTCGTTCACGCCGTCGCCGACCATCGCCACTACCTTGCCCTGCTCCTGCAGCCTTTTGACGACGTCCACCTTGTCTGCGGGCAGCACCTCCGCGATCACTTCGTGGATGCCGACCTGGTCGGCGATGGCACGCGCGGCGGCTGCGTTGTCGCCGGTGAGCATGATCGGCGTCAAACCCAGGCCCCGCAGCTGCTCGATCGCCTCGGCGGAGGTGGGTTTGACCGCGTCGGCGACGACCAGTACTCCGCGAGCCCGACCGTCCCAACCGACTGCGACGGCGGTCTTGCCCTCGGATTCGGCTGCACGCATCGCACTTTCGAGTTCGTCCGGCAGCTGCTGCGCCCGGTCGGCGAGGAGGCGGGCCCGTCCGACGATCATTGCGTGGTCGTCGACTATGCCCTGCACCCCGAGGCCTTCGATATTTATAAACTGCTCCACCGGTGGCAGGGCTCCGACCTTCTCGCGGGCACCTTTGGCGATGGCCTGGGCGATGGGGTGCTCGGACGAATCTTCGAGTGCACCGGCCAGGCGCAGCACCTGCGCGGTGTCCTCGCCGTCGGCGGTGATCACGTCGAGCAGAGTCATCTTGCCGGTGGTGACGGTGCCGGTCTTGTCGAGTACCACGGTGTCGACACGGCGGGTCGATTCGAGCACTTCGGGACCCTTGATCAGGATGCCGAGCTGAGCGCCGCGGCCGGTGCCGACCATCAGCGCGGTCGGGGTGGCCAGGCCGAGGGCACACGGGCAGGCGATGATCAGGACGGCGACGGCTGCGGTGAACGCGGCCGCGATCCCACCGCCGGTGCCGATCCAGAAGCCGAGTGTCGCCGCGGCAAGGGCGATCACGATCGGGACGAAGACTCCGGAGATCTTGTCGGCCAGACGCTGAGCTTGGGCTTTACCGGTCTGAGCGTCTTCGACGAGTTTCGCCATCTGTGCGAGCTGGGTGTCCGAGCCGATGCGGGTCGCCCGGACCACGATTCGGCCACCGACGTTGACCGTCG
>NZ_LVCU01000335.1:0-15040 GCF_001647185.1 Rhodococcus sp. EPR-147 | reverse complement strand
GGCGACCACGCCGTCGGTGGCGATCTTCTCCCCGGGGCGGACGACGAACTCGTCACCGACGATGAGTTGATCGGTGGGGATGCGCTGTTCGACACCCTCGCGCAGGACGGAGACTTCCTTGGCACCGAGCTCGAGCAGGGCACGCAGGGCGGCACCGGCGCGTCGCTTGGAGCGTGCTTCGAAGTAGCGGCCGGCGAGGATGAAGGTGGTGACTCCGGCTGCGGCCTCGAGGTAGATGTTGCCGGCCCCGTCGGAGCGGGAGATGGTCAGCTCGAACGGGTGTGTCATGCCGGCCGTTCCGGCGGTGCCCCAGAACAGGGCATACAACGACCACCCCAGTGCTGCGATGGTGCCCATCGAGATCAGGGTGTCCATCGTTGAGGTGGCGTGCCGCAGATTGGTGAAGGCGGCCTTGTGGAACGGCCATGCCCCCCACACCACCACGGGTGCGGCGAGGGTCAGGGAAAGCCACTGCCAGTTGGTGAACTGCAGTACCGGAACCATGGCCATCGCGATCACCGGCACGCTGAGCACCAGCGATATGAGCAGGCGTTGGCGCAGCGAGGCGGTGGGGTCGATCTCGGCTGGCCCGGCCGCGTCGGGGTCGGTGGAGGAGGCGGCGGGCGCGGGGACCGTGGCGGTGTAGCCGGCCTGCTCGACGGTGCCCACGAGATCCTCGGTCGAGACATCACCGACGTAGTCGACGCGTGCTTTTTCGGTGGCGTAGTTCACCGTCGCGGTGACACCGTCGAGCTTGTTGAGCTTTTTCTCGATCCGGTTCGCGCAGGAGGCGCAGGTCATACCACTGATGTCGAGTTCGACCCGGCCGTCGGCGGTGGGGTGGTGCGTGACGGGATTCATCGTCGCTCCTCTCGGGGTGTGGTGGTGTGTCAGTGTCCGTGCCCGGCGGGCATCGGCTCCGAGGCGGCGGGCACCGCGGCGTATCTGCTGTCGGTGACCATCAATCCTCCAGGTCTCTGATTGGCGACGGGCCCGCCCGCAGTGGACACCGCGGCGGCGTCGTGAGTCGAGGTGTCGTGTGTGTCGGGTGGTGCGGCACCTTCGGGGCCGAAGGCGTCCCCGGCTCCGAAGGCGAGCCCGAAGACCGCGGCTAGGGCGATGGTGAATCCGACGAACTTCGATGATGCGTTCATCGTGCGAATCTCCTGTCCGGGTCTGGTGTCGATCAGGAGGCGAGCTGGTAGCCGGCCTCGTCGACTGCGTGGGCGATGGCCGTCTGCTCGATCGGGGTGTCCGAGTCGATATCGACTCGGCCGCTCGCGAGGTCGACATTCACGGCGGTCACACCGGGGATGCCGCTGATCTCCTCTCGGACCGAGGAGACGCAGTGCCCGCAGGTCATTCCGGTGACGGTGACGGTGGTGTTCATCGATGCCCTTCTTTCTTCGATTCGGAATGTGATCGAGGTCGTCGCGACCCACTTACAGATTTACCATACCCCCCTACGGTATGCAACGAGATGTGCCGCACCGGTGCTACGGCATGACCCTGGGCACTGACCGGAACACCGCCCTCGGATGCGGGAGCGGCACCCAGAATCGAACGTCGCACCAGAGCCTGCATCGGCGGGCGTCCTCGACTCCGGCTACTACGAACGCGGATTACGCGCGCGCAGAGATGCCCACAATCTTCTCGATGATGTCGCTTCCGTCCTTGCCGACGTCGAATCTCGTGCGGACAGAGTGTTCTTTGGGTGATGATCATCGTCATCGCCATACTGGCCACGATCATGCTCTTCGTATACGAGCGTTCGGCCATCACACCGGTAGTCGGTGCGCAGGCAATCCATTCGGCGTTCTGTCCTGGCTGCGGTCGGCGTCGCTGCGTTGACCGTACTGGCGTTCGACCTCGGGATGGGTGGTTGGATGCTGCTGCTGTACTACACCGAGACCATGCCACCGGCCACCGATGCTGCGTTCTGGATGCTCATGCAAATCGGTATCGTCCTCGGGGTGGTCACGGGTTACCCCGTCGTCCGTCGCCTCCAACGTCACCGCAGTACCCCCGCCTGAGGTGTGGGTGGCCCGCATTCGTGTGAATGCGGGCCACCGGTCGGTGGATAGTCGTGAACGGTGCCGCGTCGATACCCTCGTGTTCGGCAATCATCGTCGAGGTCTCGGGTGTGGGCAATGCAGGCCACTTCTCGGCGTGCACTGCCGCTAGCCGGTGGCCGGTACCTCGCCGCTTTCGGTCACCGTGGTCTCGGTGGGGGGTGGGGTGAGCCGGTCGGATCGATCGAGCGCATAGAGAGCGGCCACAGATGCCGCCCCGACCAGGGTCAGTATCGCCCAGATCAGTGCACCCAGATGCGCGTCGCTGAGAAGCCCGAAGACGGCTCCTGTACCCAGGTTGCCGAGCAGGATGCCGACCCCGACGATGGTGTTGTAGAACCCGTAATGGGTGGCCACCAGCTTCCCGCCCGACAGGGTCACCACCGTGTCCATCTCGAACGGAAACACCGCGGCGGTGCCGACCGCCAACAGTGCAGCGGTGAACACCAGGGCACCGGCGGCGGCCCACCCGCCCAGCGCGGCCGGGCTCGGCAGCACGATCAGCGGGAGGAACGCCAGCGCCATGATTGCCATACCGACCACCACGCTTCGCCCCGAACCCCACCTGCGGGACAACCAGGACGTGATCCGGAACTGCCCGGCGATCGCGACCACGCCGGAGACCACGAACAACGAGGTCACCAGAGCGGTGTCGGACCTGCCGTTACCGACTACCACCGCAGCCTGCAGCGGCAGCGCAAGATAGATCTGGAACGAAAGCACGTAGGATCCGATCATCGCCAGCGCGAACAGCACGAAGGGTCGGTTGGCCATCACCACCCGCCAGTCCTCGAGTACCGATGTCGTGGCCCCGGTCGTCTCGGCCCGGTGCGCGGGGAGCGTCCAAATCTGCACGATCGTCAGAACAGCAAAAATCGCGGCCGCTGCCAGTGAGGTGACTCGGAAGTCGAGGGTGGTCAGAGCGAGACCGATCAACGGGCCCAGCAGAATCCCGGCCTGATAGAACACGTTGAACACCGCGAACGCCTCGACCCGCCGTGGCCCTGCGTCGGCGGCCAGATACGCCCGCACGGCCGGGTTGAACAGCGCACCGGCGAACCCGGTCGCGGCCGAGGCGAGCAGGATCGCCGGCAGCGATTCCACGGCCGCGAGCAGTACGAAACCGGCAACTCGCAGCAGGCAGCCGGCGACGATCAGGGGTTTGTATCCGAGGCGGTCGGCGAGGGTGCCGCCGAGCAGGAACATCCCTTGCTGGGAGAAGTTCCGCATCCCCAGCACCAGCCCGACCGCCCACGCCGCCAGGCCCAGGGAACCGGCCAGATACCCGGCCAGGTACGGCATCAGCATGTAGAAACCGACGTTGATGGAGAACTGGTTGACCATCAACACCTGGCTGGGCCGGTCGAAGCTACGGAACTTGGTCAGAAAAGTTTTCATCGAACGCTCTCGGTGGGATCGACGACGGTGGGATCGACGACGGTGGCGCACCGCGTCCACGACGTCACAGTCTCATCGGTGGGGTGGGCGATGGTCGTCGGCTCGGTCGGCGGGTCAACGTCGAGCAGGCCGTGCTCGGTGCAGTAGTCGTCGTTGTAGATGGTGTCGAAGTAGCGCTGCGGTCCGTCGGGGAAGACGGCCGCGACCCGGGTCTCCGGCGGGCTGGTGCGAGCGATCCAGCCGGCCGCGAGGGCGACGGCCCCGACGCTCCAGCCGCCGCTGGCGTGGTGCGTCGCCGCCAGGGTGCGGCACGACCACACCGCTTCGTGCGGGGCCACCCAGTGCACCTCGTCGAAGGCGGGATAGTCGATGTTGTCGGGATAGATGCTCGAACCCAACCCGCGCATGAGCCGAGTGCTGGCGGGTTGCCCGAAGATCGTCGATCCGATGGTGTCGACACCGACCAGTTTCAGGTCGGGGCAGAACTGCCGGAGCACCCGGGCCACCCCGGCGGAGTGCCCTCCGGTGCCCACCGAGCAAACCAAGGTGTCGACGCGTCCGAGCTGGGCGATGAGTTCGTGAGCGAGCGACTCGTACGCCTCGACATTGTCCGGGTTGGTGTACTGATCCGGGCACCACGACCCTGGATGTGTATCGAGGAGCTCACGGACCTTCTCACGCCGGGCCTGCTGCCAGCCGCCGTCGGGGTGCGGTGTGGTGACCAGTTCGACGCGGGCACCGTACGCGGCGAGCATCCGGTGCACGATCGGTTCCAGTCCCGGGTCGGCGACGAGGGTGACGGGGTGGTGATGGGTGATCCCGGCCAGGGCCAGACCCAGGCCGAGGGTTCCGCTGGTGGATTCGATGATCATCGCGCCGGGAGCGAGGTCGCCGCGGGCCTTGGCTTTTTCGACCATGTGCAGCGCGGGGCGGTCTTTCATCCCACCGGGATTGCTGCCTTCGAGTTTCGCCCAGAAGCCGCGGCCGGAGTCCGCGAACGGTTCACCGATCCACAGAACGGGCGTGTTGCCGACCATTGTGCTCGGTTCCGGGCAGTTCTTGGCGGTCGCCAACATGTGGCCGGCGGAGGACGGTGGCACGAGTGTGGAGCGAACAGCACTGTTCATGATGAGTAGTCCCTGTATGTGATCTGCGAGGAGCGCAGTAAGTGAGTGATGGGCAGCACGAACTGGGCCATGAGAGGAGAAGTCCTCGGATGGCCCGCGGGCTGCTGATCAGCACCTGTTGATACAGAGTTCGTTCAAGACGGTTCGGCCGTGCCGGATCGGAATGGGTAGATCCGGTGGGGCTCGCGAAATGCGCGGGGCAGACATCGCCACCAACACCACAGCGAAGGCCATCGCTGCGACCGCGGCGATGGTCGATGGGCGGGGCGGGTTGTCGGATCGGGGCATTGCGATGACGGTGTTCGTATCGTGCGCCATGTGGGGCGATCCGTCGTCGATGTGCGCGTGGTTGGGGGAGAGTTCCGCGGCGGCCTGAGACGAGGACGAAACGATGTGTACGCCGTCGCTGTGATGGTCCTGTTCCCAGGCGATGCCGCATTGAGCGATGGTGTGAGCCAACAAATACAGGACAGCGGCGACTGCGATAACCGTCCGCAGGCGCGGCGGGCCCAGCGCAGAGATTCTCACAACGCCTCGACGGTAGCAGCCGGAAACTGGGTTGGCCCAAACCCATTCAGGGTGCCCCTGATGTGCCGCCGCCGAATCGGGCGGTCACACCGCCCGCCCGCAGGCACCACATGTTTCTGGTCACGTCGAACACGGCCAGGACGATCGGGGCGGTGATCATGATGGCCGCCAGAGCAGATGCACCCGCATATGTCGGCGTGCTGCGGCGCGGTAGAAGCCAGTCTCCATCCCGGGGTCCAGCACGCATCTTGTGCGAGCCGAGGGTGGTCCGTGCACCGGTCGATGCCCGGCCACGAAGGGCACCGCGAAGGACAAAGGGCACAGCGAAGGTGCGCGGTCGATATCCCGGGGTATGCATCGACGTCGCAGAGGCGCGGTGTCGGCGGGGGAGCCGGTCCGGGCTCACCGCTGTTACTACTATCGTGCATAGTAGTAACCGAGGGTGGTCAGGTGGCGCTATGCCGTACATGAGAAAAGAGCCATGCAGGCATGCTCGATATCGAGTCCAGCGCAACAACAGTGAACCGTCACCGACGAACCCGACGTCGCCGTGTGTTCACCGCGATAGCAGGCAGGTCATCGTGTGCGGTATCTGCTGGTGTGCTGTTGTACGCGGGCTTTCCACCTCGGTCGCTGTGGTTCCTCGCGCCGTTGGGTGTCGGGGTTCTTGTTCTCGTCATCCGCGGCCGTTCCATCCGGGCGGCGTTCTTCTACGGGTATCTGTCGGGATTGGCGTTCTTTCTGCCTCTGCTGCCCTGGGTGGGTGTCTACGTCGGTGCCCCGCCGTGGCTGGCGCTCGCGGCGATCCAAGCGATAGCAGTGGCACTGTTCTGCGCTGCAGCGGCCGCAGTGTCCGGGTTGCGCTTCGAACCGCTGTGGATCGCCGCGATCTGGACCGCCACCGAAGGTCTGCGCGCACGGATTCCGTTCGGGGGATTTCCGTGGGGGAAACTAGCTTTCGCCCAAGCAGACGGCCCTCTGCTCTCGCTTGCCGCGTTCGCCGGTGCGCCCGGTGTATCTTTTGCAGTCGCAGTGATCGGCGCGGCACTGGCCAGTGTGGTCCGCCAGGTACGCCCGCCGACGCCGCGATTCGCAGTCGGGTCGGTGGCCACTGTGGTGATCGTGCCGGCTCTGGCTTTCGCGCTCACTCCCGCTGACGATGCAGGCGCAGCGCGTGCGACGGTCGCCGTTGTTCAAGGCAACGTTCCGCGGTCGGGTCTGGACTTCAACTCGCAACGTCGAGCAGTTCTCGACAATCACATCGAGCGAACAATGCAGCTCGGGGACGACATCACCGCCGGCAGGGTGCCCGCTCCCGACCTGGTGATCTGGCCGGAGAATGCATCCGATATCGACCCACTGCGCAACGCCGACGCCACTGCCGGGATCGACGCTGCAGCGCGGTCGGTCGGGGTGCCGATTCTGGTCGGAGCTGTGCTCGGTAACGACGACGGCACCTCGATGAATACCTCGATCGTGTGGGATCCGGTACTCGGACCGGGGGAGCGACACGACAAACGCAAACTTGTTCCTTTCGGAGAGTATCTCCCGATGCGATCTGTGATGACGAGGTTGTCCTCCTACGCCTCGCAGGCCGGTAACTTCGTTCCCGGGTCGGGCGACGGTGTCGTCGATATCGCCGGAATTCCGACGGCCGTCGCCACCTGTTACGAGGTCGCGTTCGACGAGCTGGTCACCGACTCCGTGCGTGCGGGGGCGCAGCTGATCACGGTCCCCACCAACAATGCGACGTTCGGGCGCACCGATATGACCTACCAGCAGTTGGCGATGTCGCGGCTGCGGGCGGTCGAGCACAACAGGACTGTTCTCGTTGCGGCGACCAGTGGGGTCAGTGCCGTCATCGACCCACAGGGGAAGGTCGCAGATCGTTCGGGCTTGTTCGCTGCGCAGACGTTGGTCGCTGATGTTGCCCTGGAAACGAGATCGACGTGGGCGACAAAGCTGGGACCGCTTCCGGAGTACGCCGCGGTCGTTCTTGCTGTCGTGGGGTGTGCTCTCGCATGGAGAAGGCAGCGTTCGCCGGCCGATGGTCTCCGACCGTCGACGTCCGGTGCTACCGCGCTGTGAGGCACGAAACCACTGCGGGGGACATCGAACTACTAACCATGATAGTAATTACCCCACTCGTCGTGTATCTTTTCGTTATCGCGTCGTGATCCGTTCGATACATCAGTGAGGTGCGCACGTCGATGATTACGCCTCGCTCCATTCGATTACCGAGGACTCTGCTGTGGCACAACACCGTATGACCCGCATGACCGACCGACGTCGACAGTTGTCGGACTGTGACGTGCCGGGAGTGGCGGTGACGCCGAGAGGGCGGCATCGCGCTCGGGCGCGCGCCACCGAGCGCCGCGGCAGTGTCGCTGTCGGTATTGCGGTGGCAGCGGGCGCTCTGGTCACGGCGGGTGCCCAATATGCGAGTCCCGCCCAGGCGCAGGCAGTCCCCGTGCACGAAGCGACACCGATGCAGGACCCGGTGGCCGAATACTTGCCTCAGATCCTCGCCATACCGGAGATCTCCAATATCAACGATGCGATCGAGCAGTTGGCGAAGGGGCAACGAAGGGCAGAGGAGAGCGCTGCGCGTGATGCAGCGGCGCTGCGACCACTGTTCGTTCGTCCGGTCGCCGGGACCCTGACCTCGGATTTCGGTCCACGATGGGGGACTACGCACACCGGGCTCGACATCGCCAACGCTATCGGAACTCCCGTCTACGCGGCAGCCGACGCTACCGTGCTCGACTCCGGTCCTGCAGACGGTTTCGGCCTCTGGGTACGTCTTCAGCATGACGATGGAACGACAACGGTCTACGGGCACATCGATCAAACCTTGGTGACCGTGGGGCAACGAGTGCAAGCCGGTGAGCAGATCGCCACTGTCGGCAATCGTGGCCAATCGACCGGGCCTCACCTGCATTTCGAGGTCGTCGACGCGGCGGGGAGCAAGGTCGATCCTCAGGAGTGGCTCGCCTCTCGGGGTGTCGCGCTGTCCGACGCGGCTGTTCGGTCGTAGGCCCCCGTTTCACCTCTCGGGCTCGCAGTAGGTACGGCGAACTTACCGGAATGCGGGCGATCGTACTGCGCGCCCGCTGAACATGTCGAGGCACCGAGGGTTCAGGTCTGATGGTGAAAACGAGACCGCAGAGACGCATCCGAAGTCAGTGCAACAGTGCGGAATTCGTTCCCATCGGCGGGCCGTGCGGTCGAGGCTCGACTACGAGTCACGGTCCGAACCGGTGATGGTGGCTCCGCGTTCCGCGAGCCAAAGTCTGGGGTCGACCTTGTTGCCGGCGGGTGTGTCGACCTCGAAGTGCAGATGTGGACCGGTGGAGATACCCCGGTTTCCTACCGTCGCAATTTCTTCACCAGCAGTGACGCGTTGACCTACGGTCACGAGGTTGTCGTTGTTGTGCCCGTAGGTCGTTACGGTGCCGTCATCGTGGCGTATGCGCACCCAGAGTCCGAAGCCCTGGGCCGGTCCTGCGCTGATCACGTCGCCGTCCGCAACGGCGACGATCGGTGTACCGGTGGAGTTGGCGATGTCGATTCCTTGATGGGCGCGGCCGTCGCCGAAGGTCGAGGTCAACGTTCCTGTTGTCGGCGCACGATACTTTCCGTTGCTCGACCCTGTTGTGCCGGTAGGGGATTGCGGGGCGGCCGACGGATGATCGCCCGCCTCGGGTGTCGTGGTTTCGGGTGTCGTTGTTTCAGATGACGTGCCGGGTGCCGACGTTTCAGGCACAGTGGCGTCGGGTTCGAGCGCGGGCAGTTCGGGCGTCGACGGGTCGGCGGCCGACTCGGGGTCCTGAGTGTCCTGAGTGTCCTGAGTGTCCTGGGTGCCTTGGGCGGTCGGTTGTTCGGTCGAGGGCTCGGCGTTCGACCTGCCGGGTGGGACCGCCGCATGTCCGCGCGACGAGGTGTGCGGGGTGGCCGGATCGTGGGGAGTCTCGGCGGCCGCGAGTGTGGATGCAAGTGTGGCGACGTCCATCGACGACACCAGTCGGGGGAGAACTGTGGGGTCGATGTCGTCGATCGGCGCGAGACAGGGGATCAGTCGCGAAAGGGCTCCCGTTGGTCCGTCAGCTGTATCGGTGGCTCCGATCGTGCCCACGAGGCAGGAGACGATGCGGCTCTGTGGGCCGGCCAGGTCGTCGAGAGCGCCGTTGGCGCGAATCTCGCGTAGTGCGCCGACGACGAGATCGAGGACCTCCTGTTGGACGTGCGGGTCCGATTGGGCCTGCGCGGGGAAGGCAGGCGGCGGCGCAGCCGGATCGGCGTCCGGGGCTGCAGACGCCGTGGGTGCCAGCGCGAGGATGCCTCCCACGAACGCGGTACCGACGAGGATGCGAGTACCCCACCGAGTTCGGTGCGCCATGTACGAGGACGAGGGCAGAGGTCTCATGTCGGTGGTCCTCCTGGACGGCAACTGCATACCTGGCAGTAATTCAGGTCGCCTTCGAGTCAAGGCGACACGCCGCATCACTATTACACCCTTTCCGCACAAGCACCATCAGTCACAGTGAATTACATCGGTAACATTCGCACCCTGCGACCCATTTCGATCGTCGGGTTGTTTCTCGGGAGCCGAAGTTCATGTACGTAATATCTTCTGCGCCAGAAGGACTCGGCGTCGCTGGACGGCCTTCATCGTGCGCCTCGATGGGGACGGTCGTCTTCGGCGAACGGCCGGAGAGCTGTGTGCTGGCACTGTGAGGCCCGAGGGTGAAGGGGCCGCGAAAGCGTTGACGGCGTGCAGGATCCACGTTGCTACTATCGAAGATAGTAGATCGTGTAGTATGACGCTGACAGACCGGAAGACATCGTCGAGGTGAACGAGACAGAGGTGCAGGGTGCAGCGGGTGACGACACGCTGGTCCCTACTTGCGATCATCGTCATCGTGACAGTTGTTGGAGCGCTGGCATTGTGGTCTCGAGATCCCTCGACCCAGTCGGTGGGGTCCGCAGGATCGGCACCTCACGTCGAGGACGAGGATCTCCCGTCGGCAGTGATCGCTACCCGTGCTGCCCTCGAGCCGTGCCCGACCTCGTCGCCGGTTCCGTCCCCCGTAACTGGCGAGCTCGTCGGTACGTCCGCACGATGCTTGGGAACGTCGGACTTATCCGATCTGGGGACCTCCCTGGCTGGGCAACCCACATTGCTCAATGTCTGGGCGTCGTGGTGCGGTCCGTGTAGACAGGAGATTCCGGTTCTGGCCCAGTACGCCGCAGAACCGGATGCGGTTCGGGTCGTCGGTCTCAACGTCCAAGACGATGCCGATGCGGCATTGAGCCTGCTCACCGAGCTGGGAGTGCACTATCCCTCGTTCGATCAGGCCGACGCGGCGTTGCAGACACTTGACGCGCCCCCTGTCCTGCCCCTGAGTTTCTTGGTCCAGAGCGATGGAACGATCGAGCGCATCACCTCGACGCCGGTGTTCTACGACCCGAGTCAGGTGCGGGAGGCGGTAACAGCGCTTGTGCGCTGATCTCAGCACGAGCACGAGCACGAGCACCAGCACCAGCAACGCGGCGAGGATCGAACGCCCGCCGGCGGACGGACTTCTACAGAATTGGGAGATGTGTATGACCAGGCAGCGGGCAGGTGCGTTCTCGCTCACGCGCCGCAACTTTCTCGCGCTGAGCGCGGCCGGAACGAGTGCCGTCGTGTTGGCGGCATGCGGCAATGGCTCGTCCGCAGCGACAGTTGTCGGACCGGACTCCGATGTGGTGGGACAGGCCGAGGACGCGCGGCGCTCGGCCGTCGGCAGACAAGTCGATATTTCCTTGAGAGCTCAGTCGAGCACGATCGACCTCGGCGGAGTGCAGGTACAGACCTGGACTTTCGGCGACAGACTCCCCGGTGCCGAGATTCGCCTGAGCCGAGGTGATGTGTTGCGCGCACAGCTCGACAACCGCCTCGAGCAGGAGACGACGATCCATTGGCACGGAATCGCCTTGCGCAACGACATGGACGGAGTGCCGGGCCTGACTCAGCCGGCTGTGGCTTCCGGTGACTCGTTCGGCTACGACTTCACCGTGCCCGACGCGGGCACGTACTTCTTTCACCCTCACGTCGGTACCCAACTCGACAGAGGACTGTATGCACCGCTGATCGTCGAGGACCCCGCCGACGGCTCGGACTACGACCTCGAAGCCGTCCTGGTCCTGGACGACTGGCTCGACGGGGTAGCCGGCGACCCCGATCGAGAACTCGAACGGCTGCGCAGCGAGGGCATGTCGATGGGCGGCATGTCGATGAGCGCGCCCACCGCCCAGTCGCCTCTCGGTGGCGACACCGGCGACGTGAGCTACCCGTACTACCTGATCAACGGCAAGATCGCCGCCGACCCCATCGTGCTCGGCGGACGGCCGGGCCAGCGGCTGCGCCTGCGCATCATCAACGCAGCTGCCGACACGGCCTTCCGTTTCGCAGTGGGGGGGCATCCTCTCACTGTTACTCACAGCGACGGATTTCCGGTTCAGCCCGAGCAGGCGCAATGCTTGTTGATAGGGATGGGAGAGCGTTACGACGCAATCATCACCTTGCAGGACGGGGCGTTTCCGATTGTCGCCGCCGCGGAAGGTAAGGACGGGAGCGGGTTCGCTGTGTTGCGTACCGGGCCAGGCGCCGCGCCGCAGTCCTCAGTCCGGCCTGCCGAACTCTCTGCAGCCCCGGTGATGGCTGATCAACTGATGTCGCTCGATACGGTCCGCTTGTCCGCACGCGAGCCGGATCGCACGTACGACATCGCTCTCGGGATGGAGATGGGCGGGTACACCTGGACGCTCAACGGTGAGACGTACGAGCAGCACACCCCCCTCGACGTTCGCGAAGGCGAAAGAGTACGACTTCGCTTCGTCAACGCCACCACGATGTTTCATCCCATGCATCTGCACGGACACACCTTCGAGGTTGTCAACGGTGCCGGATCAGGCCCCCGGAAGGACACCTCGCTGGTCTTGCCGAACCAAACTGTCGAAGTCGACTTCGACACCGACAATCCCGGCCAGTGGCTTCTGCACTGCCACAACCTCTATCACGGGGAAGCGGGAATGATGACATCGGTGTCCTACCTGGCGTGAGCCTACGGCCGCATTCGTATTCGAGGCATGCAAACCTCTCGGACCAGGGTGCTCGCTACCGAAGGATCACGTAGCTGGCTCGTTCGACGGGATAGAGTGAACACGCGCCTAGGAGGCACTCATGCAGGGTTTGGGAGAGCTCGAAGCTCTGGTGATGGACGTGGTGTGGAATACCAGCGCCGCAGTCCGGGTTCGTGATGTCATCGATCAACTCGAGGACGGTCGAGAACCGGCGTACACCACGATTCAGACGGTGCTCGACAATTTGCACCGTAAAGGCTGGGTACACCGACAACGCAACGGACGGGCATATTGGTACGAAGCCACCCGAAGCAGGGAAGAAGCCGCCTCCGACGCCTTGCGAATACTTCTCGAATCGACCGGCGACCCGACGAGCGTGCTGCTGCACTTCGCCCGCGGCGCTTCCGATGACGAATCGAAGGTGCTCACCCGCGGTCTGAAAGAGCGTCAGAGGTGACTGCCGTACTCCTGTGGGCCCTCGGTGGGCTGTTGGTTGCGGCTGCCGCGCCATTGCTGATGAGGTCGATGATCGACAGAGGTATCGATGCGCACGTCACGCTCTTGACGTGGTCGGCGCTCGTTGTGGGCACCTTGGTCAGCATTGCGGTACCGGTCGTGCTCAGTGCGATCCCCAGTCATGGGGGCGTGACGACCCTGGTCGACATCGCACACCAATGCTGGCTCGCCCTTCAGGGCGACATACCTGCCCGCGTCGAGGCCATCGTCGGGGTTGTCGGGATTGCGATGTTGGGCTGCGGCGCAGTCCGCTGGATCGTCCACCTGAGGCGCGCAGTGTGTGAGCGACGGCGAGTGTACGAGCGGCACATCGATCTGCTGCGCATCATCGCTGGAGGCGTCGGGTTTTCCGGTTCGAATCAACCCGCGTCGACCTTGTGGCTTCCGTTGGACAGTCCTCTCGCGTACAGCGTCGCGGGACGACCGGCGATGGTCGTGGCCAGCGAGGGGCTGCGTACGCAGTTGACGCCTGCTGAAGTCGAGGCGGTCCTCGCACACGAACGTGCACACATCGATGGCCGGCATCATCTGCTCGTAGGCATTGCCGAGTCGGTGGCCTATGCGTTTCCGTGGCTACCGATCATGCGAGCGTCACCTTCGCTCGTGCGCGCTCTGGTCGAACTCGACGCGGACGCCCGCGCAGCCCGCTCGCACGGACGAGACCCCGTGCGGCGCGCTCTGACTTCGCTGCGCCCGCACCCTGTTCCTCTGCCCGCCCTCGGTATGGTTTCCGATGCCACCGTTGTGCGGCTCGATCGTCTCGCCGTGGACCGAGTGATCCCGCATGCTCCCCTCCGGTGGGCGCGGGCGTTCGTAGCGTGCACCGCCGTTGCCCTGCCTGCGTTACCAGTAGTGGCCCTGCTGGGGGCCATGACGTTGGCATCCTGCGCGGTGGGATGAAATGCCCCGCGCGGCACTACAGATCACGGGAGCGAGTCCGCAATACTCGCCCCTCGGCTTTCGGGTGCGGGAAGCGATCATCATGAGACCGACGAGCGCGAGGACCATCGCCATCGGATAGCCGACCGCGAGATCCTGCCATCCGGCGCTCGGAAGAAACCGAAGCTGCCCGAGATGAATTACGACGTGGGTCGCACCGATCACGACACCCGCCATCAGGACCACCCAACCCCGACCTTGACGGCGGCGCTCACGCTTGTACGCCTCGGTGTAGGGGCCGCCCGCGTCTTCCGACGACCGGCCGTCTCGTTCTTCGCCTGACATCGCGCGCTGCCAGCACGTCCATACGTTGTCGATCGTGAGCGAGTCGGCCGACGGAGCCGAACCACCGCCGAGGAGAAGGCAACCTGGGGCGAGGGCACGCCTGCGCTGGTAGCACTGAGGGTGACAGCGGGCGAGGTTCTGATTCGCCGGTACAGGCCGGGGCCCGTTCGACGTCGTTTGCGCCCGCTGGCAAACCGATAGGTTCACTTCCCGGCAGTAGCGGGACCATCGGCGAAGTGTCCGGTCCCGACCTGGTAAACCCTGACCAAGACGATCTCGGCATTCGATTTCACCGGATCGGTTCTGGTGCTCGACCTTCGGGGGCGGTGGTGCGGAACGTGCGTGATCATTCTCCGATGGTTCGTCCGGTGTTTCGCCACGCGAGCATGCCGCCTTGTAGTTCGACGACATCGGTGTAGCCGAGAGAGGCCAGTTCTTTCGCAGCGGTGGCGCTCATTGTCCCGGTACGGCAGTAGATCGCCAGCGGCGTGGTCCGGTCGGGCGGCAACGTCGCGGCCTGTTGTCGGATCTGGTCGAAGGGAAGGCTCGAGTCGGTTCCCGGGAGCTGGCCCTCGTCGGGGGTATGGACGTTGATCGTGACTCGGGCGGGATCGGCGATTGCGGCGGCGAAGTCAGCGGGATCGAGCAGTTCCGCCCGTGTAGCAACGGGCATCGACGCGGTGGGCTCAGAGACCTCGCCGCCGGTACATCCAGCGAGTGCAAGGACGAGGACAGTCAGTATCGATGCCGGACTACGGAGCGTCGATCGGGACACCGAATGCGGTGCCATCGCATCGAGGTGATCACCGAAAGGCACACGCATAAAAATACGTTCGGTGATCACGAGAGCACCTGCGACGCTGCGAGGACGCCGATGAGGACCGCGCAGCAGATGAGCGAGACAGTGAGTCGGCCTCGACGAGTGTGCGCGTCCACTCGAAACAGAAACAGGCCTTGCCGGACCAATGTGTATGCGGCAATACTCCCCAGGAAGACCAGCCCTCCGACGGGAAGGTCGACCTGAAGTACCGCGGCGAGCGCAACTCC
>NZ_LVCU01000334.1:0-4167 GCF_001647185.1 Rhodococcus sp. EPR-147 | reverse complement strand
ACCGAGATCGAGTCGGACGCCCCGAACAGCAGCCCGCCAAGAAGCATCCCGGACGACCGATCGCCATGCCGAGAAACAATCCCGGGGTGGTTGCATCCAGGACTGCGCCGACGTCCATACCCCCGAGTGCTCCGCCGATGACCAAGGTGCCGAGCGAAACGAGGAGGAAGCCTTGTATGCACGCTCCTGCGCGGATGAAAGTAGATATCGGTCGACGGTGCAAGATCAAGTACCAAACCTTGGCACCGATATATCCCAAAACGCAACTCAGAGCTGAAATTGCAACAGCAGCAGCAACATTGGCATCCATGCGTGAGAGCAGGAATCCCTGAACAATCAATGCAACCACCGCTCCCGCGGCTACCAACGCCGGCCAACTCCACACCCGCACAGCGGGACCGTATGTCAGTAGCGCAGTGCGCGCGGTGAGCACAGAGTTCTGCTGCCGTTCGCTACTGTCTGCGCCCCCGTCGATGCGTCGCGCACTCACCTCCCACTCCCCGCTGGCAATGCCCTGAATACGGGTGGTCGCGGCGAACCGGCCTCCAGCGGCAGGACGTGATTTCACGACCAGAGTCCGATCGAAACCGACCTTCTCGGTCGATGCATGGCCCTCGACTTCCACCCGCGATCCAGTGAAGCGAATCGCCACGTCGTGGCTGGGCTCGGCATCGGCCCCGCCGACACCCCAGTACGTCACCGCAAGCCCCAGCGGCTCGACCTGGGAAATCTCATCGGTACAACTGGTGGCTGGTGAGCGCTTGGGTGCGTAACTCTGCGGTGCGGGCGCAACAGCTTCAGGCGTGCGGGCACGTGGGCGCTCCGGCGGCGCTGCAGTATCGATCGTCGGTTCTGCGGCCTGGGCCGACGCTCGCGGTGGGGTAGTGGAGTCCGGCGCGAAAGCCCGGGCGACAGTGGGATGGAGTGCACCGCTGCCGGGCGAGTGGCCCCTGCTTCGAAGATAATCGGCGGCGGCGACGCTGACCGCAGAATGTGGGGCCACCGCTGAGAGGGGATGCCTTGGCTGGGGCTCAGTACGTATGGCACCGGGGTGGGGAGCCGGTGGGCCGCCCCCGGATCGTGTCGCCGTGGTTCGTCGTTTGTGCGCTTTCGATCGCGACTTGCTGGATTTCTTTCCCACAGGTTGCCTCCATCATCGCCTGTCCGGGCGACGGCGTCTCGACAGCAGTCAACTACTATGCTCGATAGTAGCTGAACTACTAAGCGTTATAGTAGGAGCTGCGGGATGACCACACTCCGCAGGTCAGCAGGTGGCTGGTGCGAGAGTGAGGAGCAGCAATGATGAATATGGGCACCATGAGTGGCGGATGGACGATGATGGCAGGAATGGCCGCGTTCTGGCTGGTCGTGATCGCTCTGTTGATCTGGGGTGCGGTTCGGCTGATGTCCGCTCGCCCGCAATCGGGGGAGGACGCGCAGGAAATCCTCGATCGTAGATTCGCGGCCGGGGAGATAGATCGAGATTTCTATCGCGCAGCGGTCGCAGAATTGGCGACCGCTGCGCTGCGCAAGCGTGCCGACACTCGGTAAAGAGCAACTGCGGTGTGACGGGCAGGCATTTTCACCGCATGTGACCGAGTTTGCGGACTGGATATGTCGGTGCGCGCCGGCTGGCCGGTAGGGCAGGGCTCGCCCGGGGCCGGTGAGCGGCAACTGTCGGCGCGTTCGAAGGCGCACCGAAACGATCAGATCGAAAGTGGAACCGAACGTGAGTGATACACCCATCTACGACTTACTCAACGCTACATCGGCGGCGCCGCAGCCCCATGGTGAACGAGACAGTATCGCTCCACCGTCCGATCTGCGGCGTCAGCGATCGACCGAACGAGCAGTTCCGCGATCTTCGAGAGTCGACACGCGGGCTCGCCATGCGCGCCGTGACACGGCGTAATTCGCCCTGCCCTGCCTCCAGTCGGTGAGAAGACTCGTAACGGAAATCGCAGCGAACGCCGATGATCCACGCGCGTGTGCAGGTACGCCCGTCGCTGTAAGGCTCAGCTGTGCCGCGGATGCATGCGCCCCTTGACCGAATCGGTATCGACATCCATGCCCGTCCGTGAGCATGACAGCGACCGCGGGTGCACCTGGTGGCCAGCCGACTGGCGCTCACGCGTTGACAACACCCTGACGGTTCTTCCCAATGGGATCAGGAAGGGGTATGGTTCGACTTGATCAACATATACCCCTATGGGGTATATGTTGTCCGAGATGTCGAAAGCTACGCATGATCATCACGCACTGTCAGTTACGCCGGTATTGATGTACGGCCACTGTGAGCCGTCGGTCCGCAACGACGTCAACGCCGTGATCGGAATGGACACTGTCGCGTTATCGGCGGCGGCAGGGACATTCACGGTCACCAGTGCAGCCGCGCTCGTCCAGGCGCAGATCATTGTCGCCCTCGACGCCGAATGCACAGCCGAACCAGAACCCACGAGTTCATGGGATGAATGGATATCGAACTCGATGGATGAGAGGACTGCACGATGAACGATCACACACACTCCGACGTCGACTCCGCGCGGACGGATCCGCCGAACAGACTGCAGCACAGCGGGCATGAAGAAGGACCCGAAATGCACACGGACGGGGCAGAGAAGGCGACTCCGCAGTCGGACCACGACACCGGCGGGCACAACGCAGAGCACGGCGGGCACACCGGTCACGGTGATCACGTCGGTATGTTTCGTCGCCTGTTCTGGGTCATGCTGGTCCTTGCCGTTCCGGTGATCGTTGCCTCGAACATGTTCGCGATGCTCCTCGGCTACTCATTGCCCGACGCAGCGTGGATTGCCTGGGTCTCTCCGGTGTTCGGAACGGTGATGTACGCCTGGGGCGGGTCTCCGTTCCTCTCCGGAGCAGTCAGCGAAATCCGTTCCCGTGCACCGGGAATGATGCTGCTCATCGCCCTGGCGATTACCGTCGCATTCATTGCGTCGATGGGAGCGAGCCTCGGCCTGCTCGATCATCAGCTCGACTTCTGGTGGGAACTGGCCCTGCTGATCGTGATCATGCTGCTCGGGCACTGGATCGAGATGAGATCACTCGCCCAGACCACCTCCGCTCTGGACTCGTTGGCGGCGTTGCTCCCGGATGTCGCCGAACGCGTCGAGGGCGACGATGTGGTGCCGGTGCCCCCGTCCGAGCTGCAGCTCGGTGATGTCGTTGTCGTCCGCCCCGGCGGCCGCGTACCGGCGGACGGCACCATCGTCTCCGGATCGGCGAGCATGGACGAATCGATGATCACCGGGGAATCACGCACCGTCCGCCGCAGCGACGGCGATCAAGTCGTCGCCGGCACTGTCGCCACCGACTCAGGTCTGCGCGTCCAGGTCACTGCAGTAGGGGAGGACACCGCCCTCGCCGGCATCGGCCGCTTGGTCGCCGACGCCCAGAACTCGACCTCGCGCGCTCAGCGCATCGCGGACACCGCCGCTGGCTGGCTGTTCTGGTTCGCTCTCGGTGCCGCGATCATCACCGCTGCGGTGTGGACTCTGGTCGGGATGCCCGACGACGCCGTCATCCGCACCATCACCGTGCTGGTCATCGCCTGCCCGCACGCACTCGGACTGGCGATTCCGCTGGTGGTCTCCATCGCCACCGAACGCGCCGCCCGCGGCGGTGTTCTGGTCAAGGACCGGCTCGCACTCGAAACCATGCGCACGGTGGACACCGTGCTGTTCGACAAGACCGGGACCCTCACCAAGGGTGAACCCACCGTCACCGCAGTCGAGGTGACCGGCGGGCGCACCGCCGACAACGTTCTCGCGCTGGCCGCTGCCGCAGAAGCAGATTCCGAACATCCACTCGCCCGTGCCATCGTCGAGGCCGCACGCGCGCGGAACCTGACGGTCCCGGCTGCAGCCGGCTTTCAGTCGTCCCCCGCCGTCGGGGTCGCAGCCGACGTCGACGGCGTCCGGATCCAGGTCGGCGGGCCGGCACTGCTCGAGCAGGAACACGGATCCGAACTCGCTGTCGCCGACCGGTGGCGCGGGGACGGGGCGATCATCCTGCACGTCCTCGCCGACGGGGCCGTGATCGGTGCCCTCGCGCTCGCCGATGAGATCCGGTCCGAGTCACGCACTGCGGTAGACGCGCTGCACGCGCGAGGAATCGCGGTCGTGATGATCACCGGTGATGCCGACG
>NZ_LVCU01000333.1:0-8847 GCF_001647185.1 Rhodococcus sp. EPR-147 | reverse complement strand
AACTCCAGAGCGAAGGCCGTACGGTGGCGATGGTCGGCGACGGAGTCAACGACGCCCCGGCTCTGGCGCAGGCCGATGTCGGTATCGCGATCGGGGCCGGCACCGACGTCGCAATCGCATCGGCCGGAGTGATCCTCGCCAGCGACGACCCGAGGTCGGTGTTGTCGGTGATCGAACTCTCGCGCGCCTCGTACCGAAAGATGAAGCAAAACCTCTGGTGGGCAGCGGGATACAACCTCATCTCGGTTCCGCTCGCGGCAGGAGTGCTCGCGCCGGTCGGGTTCGTGCTGCCGATGTCGATCGGCGCGATCCTGATGTCGCTGTCGACGATCATCGTCGCTGCGAACGCACAATTACTGCGTCGACTCGACCTCACACCCGACACCATCACCGGAGCGGTGAACGAGGGGAGTTCCAACCCTCCGTCGCAGCGCACACCGTCACTGTGAGAGCTGATCTCGTACCGGGAACGCAGCCCTGACAATTGTGGAACGTTGATGGCCGCACCTTCTCCGCCGGAGAGGATGCGGCCATCGTTGTCTATAGCGGGCCGGGTCAGCCGAGCAGCCGCTGCATGGTGTCGATTTCCTGCTGCTGGGTGGCGACGATGGTGCGGGCCATCTCCAGGGCGTCAGGATTGGAACCGTCTGCGATTTCGGTGTTGGCCATCTCGATGGCGCCGGTGTGGTGGGCGATCATCATCGTCAACCACTGGCGGTCGAATTCCGGTCCCGACGCTGCCATCAACGCGTCCATGTCCTGAGCGGTCATCATGCCGCTGCCGGAGCTGTGGTCCATCCCGCCCATGTCACCCATGTCACCCATGTCACCCCTGTCCATGTCGGGCATGGGCTGGCCCCACTCGGTGAGCCAGGTGGTCATCTGGTCCATCTCGGGCTGTTGCGCGGCGGCGATCGCCGATGCCAGCGACAGCACCTCCGGGTTGTCGGTGCGGCCGTTCGCCATGTCGGCCATCTCGACTGCTTGGGCGTGATGCGGGTACATCATCTGCGCGAACATCACGTCGGCATCGTTGAACTCTGCGGACGCGCTTGCTTGGGCCGAGGACATCGGTGCCGAGGACATCGATCCCATCGCATGGCCGTCCATCGACGAATCGGCCGCGTTGTCGCTACAGCCGACGACGAGGAACGCGCTCGCGGCGGCAGCAGCGATCGAGGCAATGACTTTGGTACGCATGAGGAAACTCCTTGCAAGAGTGGGTAGTGCAGAGAATTGGATGTCGTTCGATCCGCCGACAGACACGCGTCTGCCGGGCTCCCTGTCACACTCGCAAGGTCACCGATCTGTCCAACTCCCATAACGTCCACGGCGGCGCACGCTCAAGCGTGGAGTCGGCCCGTCCAATGATCCGGTTCACCGATGTCGGCGCCAGGTCGAGGGCTGCGCTCATCGCCGGGACCGTCAGCGCGGGCCACGACACCGTCGTGCCGACGCAGGGATGCATCATCTGGTGCCCCGACGGGCAGTCATGTTCCCCGGTCATCACCGGAACCGTGGCGTCCGTGTGGGACGGTGCTGCGAACGAGGCATGGCCGCCGCTCATCGATGTGGACATCGAGCCGGTCACGGGCATCGACATCGGTGTCACCGAATGCATCAACAGGACACCGAACACCGTCAGTGCAATCAGTAAAGCTGCCGTCGGAGCTGTGCCCCGTCGACCGTGCCGATTCACTGAGTGCATGCGGCCGATGATACCAACATATACCCCCTGGGGGTACGCCTGTCTCGTCGCGTTCGGTCGTCGAAGCATTTCGTCATGTCTTCGAGGTGTCGAGTCCGAGATCTGTTGCGCGGTTGTAGTCGTCGTCGATGAGCACCACGCTGCGATGTTCCCGGTCGAGTAGTGAGGCCGCGATCGAGGCGCGATAGCCGGAGGCGCAGTGCACCCACACTTTGCCGTCGGGAACTTCTGCGAGTCGGTGCGGCAGTTCGTGGAGGGGAATGTTGATCGCACCGGGGATGTGGCCGTCCGCGTATTCGGACTGTTGACGGGTGTCGAGCACTGCAATGTCCGAGTCCTCTGCGGCGAGTCCGGCGAAGTCGGACACTTCGTAGGACCGTACGCGCCCGTCGCTGGCGAGCGAATGAATCTCTCCGACAGCGGAGCCGGAGGGGTGGTCGATGCCGATACGTGCCAACTCCCTTGTGGCCTCGTCGATTTGATCGGATGTGTCGCCGATCAAGGTCAGCGGCGCACCCCACTGGTAGAGCCAGCCGAGGTAGGTGACGAATGTCGTCGACAGCTCGAAGCCGAGGGAACCGTCGAGATGCCCGGCTGCGAAGGCAGTTCGTGCGCGGAGGTCGACGACCCACTGGCCGTCGTCGATGCGCCTGCGTAGTTCGTCGGGGTCGACGGGCTCTGGGGTGGACAGATCGATCGGGGCCGGACCTTCGGTGTTGATGACGCCCATGTGGGCGTAGTACGCGGGGTAGGCCGACAATCCTGCGATCAATTCGTCGACGTACGTCTGCTCGTCCTGCGTCAGCGCAGGGTTGGACTGTTGCTGTTCACCGATGGTCGACGAGTCGCCGCTGGTGGGTGTGGCGGAGCAGAAGCTACCGAATCCGTGGGTGGGGTAGACCTCGACATCAGCGGGCAGTTCGGCGGCGATTCGACGGACCGAATGGAACTGAGCGTGGGTGAGCTCGTCGGTGTGCTCGGAGCCGAGCAGGTCGGTGCGGCCGGTCGATCCGTAGAGCATCGAGCCACCGGTGAAGATCGCGATCGGTTCGTCTCCGAGTTGCAGTACGTAGCTGACGTGATGATGGGTATGGCCAGGGGTGTGCATGACCTGAAACGTCGCCGATCCCGCGTCGACGACATCGCCGTCCCCCACTGCGCGCCGTTCGTATTCGACCGGGTCTCCCTCGGGGACAACGTATTCGGCTCCGGTGGCGCGTGCAAGCTCAAGTCCGCCGGTGACGTAGTCGTTGTGGATGTGGGTTTCGAGTACGTGGGTGATGGTGGCGTTCTTCTCCGCGGCCAGTGCCAGGACGCGGTCGATGTCACGTTGGGGATCGATCACCACTGCAACGCCGTCGTGGCTGATGAGATAGCTGCGGTCGCCCAGGCTCGAGGTTTCGATGATGGCGATATCTGGATCGGTCGTGCTCATGGGGTACTCCTACGGTGTTGTCGGGTCGGCCTCGTTTCTGACGTGAAATGTGTCGTTCAGGCCAGTGCGAGGAAGAGTTTTTCCAGTTCTGCTTCGGTCATGGGTTCTTTGTTGTCTGCGGTGTCGCCGGTCATGCATTCGCGGAGGCCGGTGGCGACGATCTTGAATCCGGCTTTGTCGAGGGCGCGGGAGACGGCGGCGAGTTGAGTGACGACGTCTTTGCAGTCGCGTCCGTTCTCGATCATGCCGATCACCCCGGCGAGTTGGCCGTGTGCGCGGCGCAGACGGTTGAGTACCAATGCGATGCTGTCTTCGTCGCCGATCATTGCGGTCTCCTGAGGGTGTGTGATGGTGGTAGTCGTTCCAGATTACCCCCGGGGGCATCGGTTCGGTGTGTGCAGTCGGTCATGACAGAACGAGGGTGTCGACAAGTACGTAGCCTGCGACGGCGAACACCAGGTAGGCGAACCACGTTCGCAGCTTGTCGGTGTCGATGCGTGTGCTCAGTTTTCCGGCGACCAGCGAGCCTGCGATCGCAGCACCGGCGAACGTGGCTGTCAGTGCCCAGTTTCCGCCGAGCCCGTCGGCCTGAGCGATCAGTCCGGCGGCGGAGTTGGCGACGATGACCACCAGCGACGTTCCGACAGCGACACTCATCTCGATTCCCAGCAGCAGCACCAGAGCGGGGATGATCAGAAATCCTCCGCCGACGCCGAACAGTCCGGTGAGAACACCGACACCGAACCCGGTCGGTATGGACCGTGGTGCGCATCGTCGCCAGTCGATCCCGGAATTTCCTGTCTTGCAGGCAGTTCCGACATCGTCGGTGCTGCGCAGCATCCGCGCCCCGGCGATGATCATGACGATCGCGAAGCCGATCATCACTGCGGCCTCGGGCAGATGCTTGCCCAGGGTGCTGCCGACCAGGGTGCCGACGATACCGGTGGCGGCGAAAATCGCAGCCAGTCGCCATTCGACGAGCTTCGCCCGCACCTTGGGGATGGCCCCGGTCGCCGAGGCGACACCGATCACCAGCAACGATGTCGGTATCGCCTCCGACAGGTCCATTCCGAGGGCGTAGACAAGAACCGGGACGGCGAGGATTGACCCGCCGCCGCCGAGGAGGCCGAGCAGGATGCCGACGGCGACGCCGAGGACCAGGGCCAGCGTCAGGGTCATCAGCTGTGGGCTGTGTCCTGGCCACCGAGTGCGTCGATGGCGGCCTGGAGCTTGGTGGTGGCCTCTGCGGCGACGTCGGAGAGTGCAGGTTCGCCGGTGGCTTGGACCATGATGTCGGGGTTCATTGCTTCGACGATGACCGATCCGGGTGTGGCGGTGTCGGCGCGGACGACGACATTGCACGGCAGCAGCAAGCCGATCTGGCGCATGACTCCGACGGCGCGGTGCGCGAGGGTGGGATTGCAGGCACCGAGGATGAGGTACTGCTCCATGTCCTCGTCGAGTTTGGCCTTCAGCGTGGCCTGCATGTCGATTTCGGTGAGAACACCGAAGCCCTGATCTGCGAGGGAGGCTTTG
The DNA here is from genome assembly GCF_001647185.1 of Rhodococcus sp. EPR-147. Lineage (NCBI taxonomy): Bacteria > Bacillati > Actinomycetota > Actinomycetes > Mycobacteriales > Nocardiaceae > Rhodococcus > Rhodococcus sp. EPR-147. The sequence continues at coordinate 4,168 of NZ_LVCU01000333.1, read as the reverse complement.
ACGGCGTCGACTGCGGTGTGGAAGTCGGTGTCGGTCAGGGTGGTCGAGAGTGCGATGTTCATGAGGGAAGTTCCTTTCGGTCGTAGAACTGCGGTGATGTGTGCCTACCCGATTCGGGGACGGCGAATACTCGGCACGCCCACCCTGGTGAGGAGTGCGCTGGCCGGGCACCATCCGACCGCTGCGTAGAGGGCGAGGTTCGCGGCAGCGAACGCGCTGAGCAGTCGCCACTGCGGTGCGTGGAGTTCGCCGAGGGCCAGGCCGGTGGCGGTGACACCGGCAGCGAGGGCGGGGACGATACGTTCGATCGGCCATCCCGCGAACGCGGACGAGTGGGTGGTGTTGGGGTCGGTCATGAGTGCTCCTTTCGGTGCGGTGGGGTGTCAGTGCGAGAAGCTGATCGACGGCAGCACCTTGCGTAGCCAAGCCGGTGACCACCATGCGGCGTGCCCGGTCAGACGCAGCAGGACCGGCAGCAGGATCAGTCTGATCAGGAAGGCGTCGAGCAGTACTGCGACACCGAGGATGATGCCCATTTCTTTCGGTGGGAGCGGATCGGAGAGTGCGAAGGTGAAGAACACTGCGACCATGACCGCGGCGGCGGCGAAGATGACCCGGCCGGAGTGCGCGAGCCCGTCGACCTGAGCGGCTTTCGGGTCTCCGGTCTTCTCGTAGTGCTCTTTCGCGGTGGCGAGGAGGAACACGGTGTAGTCCATGGCGATGGCGAAGATCATCGCGAAGAAGAACACCGGACCCCAGCCGTCGAGGAATCCTTGTGGGGTGAAGCCGAGCAGTGACGCACCGTGCCCGTCCTGGAAGATCAGCTTCGCGACCCCGAACGCTGCGGCGGTCGAGAGCAGACTGACGGCGGTGCCGAGGATCGCGATCAGCGGTGCTTGGAGCGCAACGAGCAGCAGGATGAAACCGAGCGCCAAAATGATGCCGATCACCAGCGGTAGGTAGTCGTTCAGTGCTTGCTGCAGATCGAGGTTCTCCGCCGGCGCACCGCCGACCAACGCCGACTCCGGCAGCTGTGCGCGCAGGTCACCGAGGATGGCGCCCATTCTCTCGTCCGAAGGGTCCACGGTGGGAAGTGCTTGCAGCAGTGAATAGTTCGAGCCATCGGACGCAGGTTGAGGCGGGGTGACCATCGAGATTCCGTCGACGGTAGTGGCTGCGGTGGCGGTCGCGGCCGCATCCGACGCTGGCACGACGATCTGCAGTGCGCCGGGCGCGCCGTCACCGAACTGGGCCTGGACGAGTTCGTAGCCCTGCCGAACCGGTGCGTCTTCTGGGACGACGGAGATCGAGGGCATTGCCACTTTCAGTCCGAGGACCGGAAGAGCCAGCGCGATGAGGATGCCGACGGAGACCAGAGCGAACGGCCAGGGGTGCTTGTGGAGTAGTTCGCCCCAGGCTGCGAATTTCGGGGAGCGGTGCTGCTGGCGCTTGGCGTAGGGCAAGGATGCGGCGTTGACCTTGGGTCCGAGTGCACCCAGGGTTGCGGGGAGCAGGGTCATGGTGGCGATCAGCACGAACGTGACAGCGAGCATGATGCCGACGGCCATGGTGCGCACCGCCGGTGCGGGAACGAGCAGGACGGCCGAGAGGCTTACCAGGACCGTCAGACCGGATAGGACCACGGCTTTGCCTGCGGTGTCCATGGTTTCGGCGACCGCAGCCCGTGGATCGGCGTTGCGCAGTGCGTCGCGGAACCTGGCGACGATGAACAGGGCGTAGTCGATTCCGAGGGCGAGGGCGAACATCATCGCGAAGTTCATCGCCCACCCCGAGATCGGCGTGACGCCGTTGAGCAGAACAAGTCCGCCTGCGGATGCGACCAGGCCGGCGACGGTGAGTAGCAGCGGCAGACCCGCGGCGACGAGAGAGCCGAACGCGAGCACCATGATCGCCAAAGTGACCGGCCAGGAGAACAATTCGGCCTGGATCATCGCGTCGTGGTTGGCTTTGTTGAAGTCCGACCACAGTGCTGACGACCCGGTGGGGTAGACCTCGATGCCGTCACCGGACAGTGCGGTCAGCTCGCCTTTGACCTCGTCGACGGCTTTGACCATGTCGTCGGTACTCGCGTCTGCGCCGGCGATGAGGATGCCGGTGTGACGGTCGGGGCTGATGGTCATGCCCGGCTGGGGGGCGACGATCTCGCCGAAGCGGGTGTCGCTGTCGAACACAGCCGCGACGTCGGTGAGTGTCTGCTGCATCGCCGGGTCGTCGATCGAGGCGGTGTCGGAGTGAACGACGACCTGCACTGCTGCAGAGGAGTTGCCGCCGAAATGCTGCTGGGCGAGTTCGCGTACCTGGACGGATTCGGATCCGTTGGCCTGCCAGCCGGCCCCGGCCAACGACGAAAACACCGTTGGTGCAGCTGATCCAAGGGCGATTAGGGTGATCAGCCAGATACCGAACACCCAGCGGCGACGCGTGACCATCGCGCTCCCCAGGCGGCCGAGTGCGCCAGGTGCAGGTGGCCGGTCACGGTCGTGTCGGTCGGTAGCCGCCGCGGTAGCGGGAACGGACATAGCATTCTCCTAAATACGGGTGGGGGTATATGACAAGGCCACGAAGGCCCAAAAGCTTCCTCGAAGACTTAAAGGTGAGGTGTCAGCGATGAAACAGGGAGTGAAAAAAGCCGGTGCGCCTAGCTGGATCGGGTGCCTCGCTCGACGAGCAGGTGCACTGCTGCGGCCGTGGGACATTCTTCATGACGCTGTCGATGTGGCGCCCGCAGCCGGCCCAGGTGGTCTTACCGCATGTCGGGCATGCGACGGGGTAGCACATGGCAATCCTTCCTGGCGGGGTGTACCTACTGTTGCATATACCTAGGGGGGTATACAAGTACCCCTAGGGGTATAAATCATCGATGCGAGGGTGATGAATGGGAAGGTTCACCGCCGCGGGCGAAAGGGGAACGTTCGCATTTCGTGTAGGAAGACCGCGACTGCTCGAGACGGACTACAGGTCTACCTTTAACAGTGGCTGTATGACACCCACTTCTGAACAAGTGCAGCTGACTTCTGAAACTGACACGAGTGATGTCAGTTTCAGAAGTGGGCGTCATAAATTCCTGGGGTTTTACCTCCGATTGCAGTCGTCTTCTGACATTCTGAGTGCAGAAGTGGACTGCACAATCGGTCGGTCACGCAGGCCGGGCGTTCGGAGGCTGCGATGGACGCGGACAAGTTCGATGTCGCCGAGACTGGTGTGCTGACCGCGTCGGCGGAGCAGTGGGAGCAGGCACGGTCACGGTTCGCAGTGCTCAGCGAACTAGTGGATCGATCCTCGATCGGTACCGCAGTGGTGGAGGATGCAGCGCAGCAGTTGGGGGTCTCGCCCCGGCGTGTGTACGTGCTGTTGTCCAAGCTCCGGAATGGGGGAGGGGCGGTCACAGATCTGTTGGTCTCCGCTCCTGTAGGCGGGCGCGGCCGCTCTCGGATGCCGACCGAGGTGGAAGAAGTGATCGCCGAGCACATCAACCGCGAGTTTCTGGCTCGCCAGAAGCTCAGTGTCGCAGCACTGCATCGACGTATCGCGCTGGCCTGTCACCGTGCGGGATTCCCTATCCCAGCCCGCAACACAGTCACCGCGCGGATCGCAGCGATGCACCCGGGCCGCGTCGCACGGTCACGTGGCGGACCGGACGCCGCCCGATCGCGGCAGTCCGCGGGCGATGTCCCGCCGCCGGTGACGGCGGTTCTCCAGCAAGTCCAGATTGATCACACCGTGGTCGATCTGATGATCGTCGATGAATACGACCGGGTGCCGATTGGACGTCCATATCTCACGATTGCTATCGATGTCTTCAGCCGCTGCGTGCCGGGCTTCGTGGTCACACTCGATCCTCCGTCCGCAGTGTCGGTCGGGTTGTGTCTGGGCCGGGTGTGCTCGGACAAGAGCGTATGGATCGACGCTTTGGGCCTCGGCGCGGATGTGCGGTGGCCGATGGCCGGAAAGCCGCGCGCCTTGTATGTCGACAACGCCTCCGAGTTCAAAAGTGAAGCGCTACGGCGCGGTTGCGAACAACACGGAATCGACCTCGGCTACCGCCCACCCGGCAGGCCGCATTACGGCGGGATCGTCGAACGCATCATTGGCACCGTCATGACCCAGGTCCACGAACTCCCCGGCACCACGTTCTCGAACCCAACGC
>NZ_LVCU01000332.1:0-13322 GCF_001647185.1 Rhodococcus sp. EPR-147 | reverse complement strand
GTGGTCGCGAGCCTGCCCGAAGATCAGGGTCTGCTCGAGCACACAGGACTGACGGTGTCGCACATCGCAGTCGAGTTACCGGAGAACGTCGTCGACCGCGTGCTCGCGTTGGCCGATCGCTCGCGCACGTCGCCGCGCCGCACGCTCGTCGGTCTCCTCGGCGCATACGCCGCAACGACGAGACCCGCAGGGCGGCAACCCATCCGCTTGGCAATCGCCGGCCATGCCCCGGCGGAATCTCCGATCGCGATGACCTCGACCGTCGTGCCGTTCGTGCTCGAACACGAGGGCAGGACCGTCGTCGACGTGCTGGCGGACGTCGATTCCACCTTGACGCGGATGCGACCTCACACCGCGGTCGCACCCGATGTGGTGACCGAGCTGCTCCGGCTGCGGCGAGGAGACTCTGCGCTGATCGCTCCGGGAATCAATGTTCTGGTGGCCGAACGTGACTCGATGTTCGGAGGCGAGCGCGCGCGACTGCGTCAGAACTGGCTCGGCCCTGTGACGGACCTCGAGTTCGTGGTCGAGGGCACCATCGACCGTGCGAACCCTCGAAGTTCCTGGCTGGCAATGGAACTACGAGGTGCCGGCGCAGAGACGGAGATCCGAGCCCATGCGCACGCGCTTGCGGTCTTTATCGATGCCCCGACCACCGCACCGGATGCTCCGATCGACTCGTTGCCCCTCGCATCCTCGCAGCAGCTGCAGACGCTCGTCACCGACGTCAACGAGACCGGTCACTGCCTCGCCGAGCAAGACGTCGTGCAGATGTTCGAGGAGTGGGCGGCGCGGACAGGTGACGCGACCGCCGTCGTTGCCGGCCCAACCCGTCTGACCTACGCCGAGTTGAGCCACCGCTCGAGCCAACTCGCGCACTCGTTGGTGGTGGCGGGAGTCGGACCGGAAGCACGTGTGGCCATCGACATGACTCGGTCCGCCGAGATGGTCGTCTCCGTCATGGCCGTTCTCGCGGCAGGAGCAGCGTTCGTCCCGTTCGACCCGCAATGGCCCCAGGCCCGCAGGGCTGCGGTGGTCCGTGACGCGAACATCGGCGTGGCATTGCGCGGCCCAGGAAGCTCGGAGTCGAACGAGGACACGGAGGTGCTGTCGATAGCGGTGGCCCTCGACCGATGGGAGCACGAGAGCCGACCGGTCACCCCGCCGTCGGGAGTGGTCCGTCACGCAGCCGGCCTGGCATACGTCATCTTCACCTCGGGCTCGACGGGTCGGCCGAAAGGTGCCATGATCCGGCACGAGGCCATCGCCAGCCGGATGAAGTGGCAGATCGAGCACATCCTGAAGGTGGGCCCGGGTGATGCCAGCCTCTTCAAAGCTCCACTCGCATTCGATATTTCGATCAACGAGCTACTGCTCCCGCTGTGCTCGGGAGGAACCGTCGTCGTAGCGGGACCGGGAGAGGATCGGGACCCGCAGCGATTGCTGGAGTTGATATCCCGTGAGCGAGTGACCTTCGTATATCTCGTCGCCTCCATGCTCGACGTGCTCCTCGAGACCAGCGCTGGGACCGACGCGATGGCAGGGGTTCGTCATGTCTGGTGCGGCGGCGAAGTTCTCACTCCGGAGTTGTTCTCGCGGTTCCGGTCTCGCATGACCGGGACCCTATACCACGGGTACGGGCCGGCCGAGGCGACGATCGGGGTCTCCCACGTGGTGTACGACGGGACCGGATCGGACCGAATCTCCACCTCGATCGGACAACCGAATCCGGGTTGCCGGTTGTATGTGCTCGACGACCGCCTGCGACCACTCCCCGTGGGCATGGGCGGCGAGCTCTACGCGGCGGGTGACCTGCTCGGACGCGGCTACGTCGGCGCGTCGGACATGACTGCCGCGAGATTCGTCGCAGACCCCTTTGCCCGCGAGATCGGCGACCGCGCCTATCGAACGGGTGACCGCGCTCGCTGGACGGAAGGCGGAACACTCGACTTCCTCGGCCGAGCGGACAACCAGGTCAAGATCCGCGGCATGCGGGTCGAACTCGAAGAGATCGAAGCCGCCGCAGCCACTCATCCCCAGGTTCGCGCTGCCGTCGTACTCGTGCACGCAACGGCAACACCCGTTCTGTGCGGCTATGTGATCCCCACGGACGACGCGAACCCGAACTCGGACAACCTTTCTCGCAGTGTTCTCGCGCATCTGACGACGCTGCTGCCCCAGCACATGATTCCCGCACATCTGATGGTGCTCGAGGCGTTTCCCACGACCGTCAACGGCAAGGTCGACCGCCGCGCCCTGCCGGTCCCGGATGTCGGAGGTGCGCCGGCGGGCCCGCTGACCGACGGTCAACGGCGATTGGCCGAACACATCGCGGCCTTGCTCGGTCGCGAAGCCGGCTCGCAGGCGCTCTTGGATTCCATCGGACCCGACAGCGACTTCTTCGCCCTCGGCGGAGATTCGCTGGCCGCGATGCGTCTGGTGACCCGGGTCAATCGGGATCTGAACCTACGGATATCGGTGCGAGCGGTGTTCGATCACCCGACGGTCGCGAATCTGTCTGACTACATCGACGCAGCGGAACAGCCGCCGTGCGCCGACAGTGAAACGAATATCGACGAGACGGTCAACATCGACACGCGCACCCGGCCGATGAACGCCGGAGAGCGACGAATGTGGTTGGCGGACAGACTCAGCGGACACGGCGGAACCTACACGGTACCGCTGGTGTTCAGGGTCGCCGGTCCCCTCGACCTCTCCGCTCTCGAACAGGCACTCACCGACGCCACCGCACGTCATCGATCTCTGCGGTCGTTGTACGTCGAGAACGACGGAGCACTGACGGTCGAGATCCTCGACCCGAGTGACGAACGTTCGGCCCCTGCCCTGCGACGTCACGCCTTGCAGTCTACGAAGGTGGCGCAGGCGATCGAGCAGTTCCTGCAGGAACGATTCGATCCCTCGGAGTCGATTGCGCTGCGCGCCGGCGTGTTCGTTCACGACGACGAGCAGGACTGCGCGACACTCGTTCTCGCCGTGCATCACATCGCGACGGACGAATGGTCGGAGCCGGCGTTGCTGCGCACCCTCTCGCGCGCTTACGCTGCGCGCGGTGCCGGCCGGACACCGCTGGACCTGGGCACAGCACCGCCCCCGACGGCGGTGTTCGAGGAGGATCACGAGTCCGAGATCGCCTCGTGGCGAGCACATCTGACTCCACTACCGCCGGTCCTGGACGTACCGGGCTGGCGCGCTGCCCGCCATACCGGTGCACGGACCGGGCGGACGATCAGACGCGTCGTTGCCGACGACGTCGCAGCGGCTGTGCGGTCCACGGCGCGCGAGTGCGGGGCGAGCATGTACATGGCCACTCAGGTTGCGACGGCGATCGCACTGCGCGCGTGCGGATCGGGTGAGCAGTTCCTCACGGCGTCGCCGATGTCGATCAGGTCCCCGGAAACAGGCCACGACGACGCGAGCGACGAAGTGGGTTTCCACCTGAACACCGTGCTGCTGCGAGCAGATCTACGCGGAAACCCCACGGTACGAGAAGTGTTCGCGCGTACCCGGGACCAGACGCTGCACGCGCTCGCGCATTCGAGGGCGCCGTACGAGGAGGTCGTGGCTGCGGTGCCGGCGCTGCGCGAGCAGCCTCCGGTGCGCGTGATGGTGGTCCACCAACCACACCGGGACGGCGGGGGCACTCTCGCTCTCGGCGATCTGGTCACCGAACGGCTGCCCGTCGACACCGGTACGGCCAAGTACGACGTGAGTGTCACTCTGTACGAGAACGATTCGGCCGTCGGTCTTGCTGTCGAGTACGCAACCGACGTCGTCGACACCGACGCCGCCGACGCACTGCTGCGGCGACTCGAAACGGTGTTGCAGCGTATGCCTGCGTCGCTGGACCTGCAGGTCGACGCGGTGGATCTGCTCGACGCTCAGGACCGCGCCACGCTGTCGCGACTCTCCGGCGCTCGACGAGACATCGAACCCGGCCTGACGCTCGACCGAATCATCACTCGCGCATCCCCGGTGGACGGCGCGGCGCTGATATTCGAAAATCGTCGCCGAGACCTGAAATCCGTTCTCGGCGAGGCGTCTGCCTTGGCACGGTTGATCATCGACTCCGGTCATGGACCCGAGGACGTCGTGGCGGTCGCACTCGATCGGTCACCCGAGCTGATCGTCACGATCCTCGCCGTGACCTTCTCGGGAGCCGCCTACGTGCCACTCGATCCAGCACTGCCCCAAGCACGGCTTCGCTACCTGCTCGAAGACTCCGGTGCCGCCACGATCGTCACCACCGCCGATATCGCGGCACGTTTTTCCGATTCGGATGTGCCCCTGATCGATCTCGCCGACCCAGCGCTGGCCACTCGGCTGGCCGCACTTCCTACACATCCGGTCGTCGACAACGAACGCCGACGCCCGCTGCGCGGTGATCATCCGGCGTACGTTCTCTACACCTCGGGTTCGACCGGACGACCGAAGGGCGTCGCGGTGTCCCATTCGGCCATCGTGAACCGTGTCCTCTGGGCCGCAGAACATCACGAGATCACCGATACGGACGTGTTCCTGCAGAAGACCCCCGCGTCGTTCGACGTCTCGGGCTGGGAGATCTTTCTGCCGTTCGTCACCGGAACGTCGGTCGTCGTGGTGGAAGACGGCGGCCCCCGAGATCCACGGCGGCTGGCGGACCTCATCACGACGCACGGAGTGAGCATCGTCCACTTCGTTCCCTCGATGCTCGGCGAATTCCTCACCACTGTGACGTGCGAACCCGCGAACCCTGTCCTCGACGCCACTGCGCTGCGGCTGATCGTCTGCAGCGGCGAGCCGTTGACAGCGCAGCATGCGCAGACGGTGGCCACGGTCTTCCCGCGGGCGACCCTGCTGAACCTGTACGGCCCCACCGAAGCGGCAATCGACGTGACCGCCGAGAACGTCTCGGCGCGCGGACCGGTCGCGGGGCTGTCCGTCGCGATCGGCACGCCGGTGTGGAACACCTACTGCCGCATACTCGATCACACGCTCGCCGAGGTGCTGCCCGGTGCCGAGGGAGATCTCTACCTCGGCGGAACGCAACTGGCCCGCGGGTACCACGACAAGACCGCGCTGACCGCGAGCAGGTTCGTGGCCGACCCTCGAGCCGACGTCCCCGGTGCCCGCCTCTACCACTCCGGCGACCGTGCGCGGCAACGACGTGACGGCAGTATCGAGTATCTCGGCCGCACCGACGGCCAGATCAAGCTGGCCGGCCAGCGCATCGAATTGGCCGAGGTGGAGGCCGCGCTTCGCGCCCATCCCGGCGTCCGGTCGAGCGCCGCGGCCCAACAGAGCACGGCAGCCGGGCCGCGACTCGTCGGATACGTCCTCGCAGATGCCGGAACGACTCTGCTCGAGAACGATATTCGCCTCACGGTCACCCGTATCCTCCCCGCGTCGTGGGTTCCGGCTCGCATCGCAGTCCTGGACGAGATCCCGCTGACCTCGAGCGGCAAGCTCGACCGCAACGGCCTTCCCCCCATCGAATTCCAGGTCTCGCCATCGAGTGATCGAGTACCGACAACCGACAGCGAGATCGCGGTCCGTGCCTCCTTCGCCGAAGCCCTGGGACTCGAGGCCGACGACATGGGAATCGACGACGACTTCTTTCGAGTCGGCGGCGACAGCATCAGCGCAATTCGCACGGTCACCCTCGCGCGCAGACGCGGCTGGCGCATCACCGAGATGCAGATCTTCGATCTCCGCACGGTAGCCGCACTCGCCGAGGCCGCGGTACACGACGGGGCGACGAAAGATGCTCCACACAAACATGTTTTCCGTGCCGATGTCGCTGTGCCGCTGCCCGATCTCGCCAGGACCGCAGTGAGATCGGGCCTGGACATCGACGACCGTATCGAGACGGTTCGGGTCGAGATCGACGTCCGCTCCGATCTGACCGCAGTAGACCTCGACAGGGAGGTGCGCCGGTCGACAACAGCGCTGATGGAAACGTTCCCGGCACTGCGCATCCGCATCGACCGCTCCCGGCGCAGGTTGTGGAAAGCCTTCGAGATACATCCCGACGCGGTGAACCTCGAGACCGTCGTGCACGTTGCAGGTGAGGAGAATTCGGCGAGCGTCGCGAACGGGATCGATGTCGACACCGGCCCGTTGCTCCACATCCATGTCGAAAAACACGAGAGCGACGGATGGTCCGCCCGACTGTCCGTGCATCACCTCGCGCTCTCGGACACTCTCACCGCGTCGACAGTGGCGGAACACTTTCTCGGCAGCTTTGCATCAGGAGTCCACCGATGACGAACACCCACACGTCCGCACGTACCGGGCCGGCGTCGACTGCACAGCAGCGGATGCTGTTCCTCGATCAGATGGAAACGGACCGCCATGCGTACACCATGCCGGTCCACCTCGATCTGACGTCGGATCCGGATCTGGACGTCCTGGCCCATGCACTGGCAGATGTGGCAACACGCCATGCATCGCTGCGCAGTGTGTACTCGAACGACGACGGCAGGGTGCTACGCCACCTGAAACCCGCTGCCGCAGTGGAGGTAGCGGACCGTCGAGGTGAGCCGTACAGCCCCCGCACATTCGACCTCGGTGCCGAGATCCCCTTCGCCGCAGATCTCTACGACCGGTCTCGATTGGTCCTGACGGTGCACCACATCGCCGCCGACGGCGGTTCGGTGCCGATCCTGTTGGAAGACATCCGGATCGCGTACGACGCGCGTGCGCGAGGCGAGGAACCGATCTGGCCGGCGTCGGCGGTGGACTACGCGCAGTATGCGGAGGACGAAGGCTCCATCGACGTCACGGCAGATCGACCGTTCTGGACGTCCACTCTTGCACCGTACGTCGAGCCCGTCGCTCTCCCGCTCGATCACGCCCGCAGCGAAGTGCCGTCCACCGCGGGGCGGATCATCGAAACGGTGCTGCCCACGTTCCTCGCCGACGACATCGAGCAGTTCTGCTCGAGGAATCGCATCAGCCGACTGGTCTTTCTCCAGATCGTCACTGCTCTCGCACTGCGTGCCCACGGCGGCGGCGACCTGATCCCGATGGGCACGGCCGTCGATACTCGGCCACCCGACGCGCTGACCGATGCGGTGGGGCTCTACGTCAACACCATCGTGCTGCCCACCGACCTCACCGGCGACCCCACCGTGACCGAATTGACCGCGCGGACCAGGAGTTCGACGCTCGACTGTGTCGACCGTCGCGCCACCCCGTTCCACGAGGTCGTCGAGTGGCTCCGGCCCGCGAGGACGCCGGGAGTGCATCCACTGTTCCAGGTGATGATCGCCGAGGTGGACACGCGGCCGAAACCGGTGTCGCTGGGGCCCGTAGACGGAGTCCTCCGCCCACCGGACGACGCGTCGGCAAAGTTCGATCTGATTGTCGCCATCGGTCCACGAGGTGAATCGAGTCGACTCGGACTCGACATCCTCTACCGCCGGGAACTGTTCGAGGACAGAACTATTCGATCGATTCTGGACGACATGACACTGATCGCAGCTCAGGCCGTCGCAGATCCGAACCGGCGGATCTCCGAACTGGCCACCAGTCCGAACGACTCGGCCCCGCAACGGACCCCGATACTCGCTCGGCCGCGCCCCGGCCGGTGGTCACGCACACTCACCCTGTCCGAGCGGCAGATCCGCCGTGCCCAGGCAACGCTCATCGGCCTCCACCTTCGGCACGACATGCTCTCCACCGGACTCGACACCGACGGTGACATGCCGGTGCGTACCTCTCTGACGGCAACGGAGATTCTCGAGCGGTCTCGGATCCACAGTGCAGAAACGGAATTCGGGGCTGTTGCGAACGGGGGTCTTCGAGCCGGTTGGACGGGCGAAGGTGTACTGCGAGTGGAGATGACGCACGCGGCGGTCGACGAGGAGTCGTGGCCGTCCGTTCTCGATGCGTTGACGAGTGATCGATTGGTGGTCGACGTGGCGGTCGGCTCCTCGGCACGATGGACACGCAACGATCAGGAACTGGCAGAGGACCTTTCGATCGTCGACCACGCCGAGACATGGCTCGATGTCGTGGATGCGGCCGTGGACGTGATCGACCGGCGAGAAACAGCGTCGCCCCTCTTCTCCGTCCCGACAGCACCCGCGACAAGTGGTGCCGAGAGTTCTGCACCGCTGACCACGACCGGACTTCCCGGCATCGTCGAGACTCGGACGGCTGTCCTCGAGTCGGTGCGCGAGGTGATGACGGAGGTCGCCGGACACGAGTCGATGGTGGTGTGGGTCGACGAATCCGACCGAGACCGAAACGTCGAACACGGTTCCCGAACAGTGGGTTGCCTGCGCCGCGGGCTACCCGTCGTGATCGACGCGGGCACCCTGCTCGGCGGAGAGGCCGACCCCGACCACGCCGCATCCTTCGGGGTTGCCGCGCACCTCAGCGAACACACCCCCGGCGTGTTCGACGACCTACCGCCTGCCGATCTGCAGGTCCGCATCCACATTTCGAGTGCCGAAGGGCAGCACCTCGTACAGAGCGCCTCCGCGCCCGAGATCGACGTCAGGTTCCTCCGAACCGAGACCGGATCGTGGTCGTGCGCGTGTTCGGTGTCCGCCCTCGCCGACACCGACGTCGCCCACGTCGCCGCACGCCTGGCGACGGCTGTCGCGACCAGGGTGAACGCAGTGGGTTCCGGAGTCAATCCAGTGGTGGACAGCGCGTTCGCGGACGGTATCGATCGCAGTACCGACATGGCCGGACTCGACCCGCGGGAGCGTCGATCAGTGGAGTCGCTTCTCGGCCCACTGCGAGCGATCTACCCGACGACGTCGTTGCAGGACGGGCTTCTCTTCCATCAGCAGCTGGGCGGACAGGGCGAGGGGATCTACCTGTCGCAGACGGTGATGCGACTCTCCGGCTCACTCGACACGGATCTGTTGCGACGTGCCGCGGACGCCGTGCTCGCCGCGCACCCGCAGGTCGGTGCTGGATACGTCCAGCTCGGTGAGCGCACCGTTGCCGCAGTGCCGCGGACGGTTCGGATGCCCTGGGCGACGACGGATCTGCGACATCTCGACGCCGATGCGGCTCAGGTGGAGCTGTCACGCTTCGAAAGGCGCGAGGCTGCACAGGGGTTCGATCCTGTTCAGCCGCCGCTCGTCCGACTGGGCGTGGCGCTGCTCCCCGAGGGCCGGAGTGCACTGGTGTTCACCATCGAACATCTCGTTCTCGACGGGTGGTCCATCTGGAGATTCCTACGGGCCGTTCTCGACGAATACACCCGGCCCGGCCGCACCGAATCGAGTCACCGTGCGTCGTACGACGACTACGTGATGTGGCTGAGAACTCGTGATCGTGATGCGGGCCTACAGATGTGGCGACGCCAGCTCGCAGGCACGCCGGGGCCGACTCTGCTCGCTCCCCGGCGCACCGCGGCGTCGGTCGATCCGGCCGGTTCGGCGGAGACGGTCTTCCATCTCGATCGCTCACTCACCCGAGACGTGAGAGAACTCGCTGCGCAGACCGGCGTCACGACGAGCATCGTGTACGAACTTGCGTGGGCGCTGACTCTGCAGAAGTTCACCGGCCAGGACGATGTGGTGTTCGGCACCGTGGTGTCCGGCCGGCCCGCCGAGATCCCCGGTATCGACGAGCTTCTGGGGTTGCTGTTCAACACGGTCCCGCTACGAGTGCGCATCGATCCCGCTCTCGCCGTTCGTGACCATCTGGCCCGTATTCAGGACGAGCGACGCCCCCTGCTGACCCATCCGTATCTCGCGCTGTCCGACCTGGAGGAGTGCGCCGGGCACCGTGGATTGTTCGATACGTTGTTCGTCTTCCAGAACATCCCGGTCGTCCCGCCCGACGAGCGTTTGGGTCCCGATGGCGCACTTCGGGTGATCGACCAGAAACTCAGTGATGCAACGCATTACGCACTGACGGTGGTGGTCGCGCCGGTGGAGTCCGGTGCCCGGGTGCGAATGATGCATCGACGGGACGCTCTCGACGATGCCCGGGCAGCAGCGATTGCCGACACCTATCGGGCGGCGTTGGCCGCGCTGACTGCGGCACCGGACGAGGCGGCGGCGAGCATCGCTCTGCTCACTCCGCGTGAGCTCGCGTGGACGCGGCAACACTCGGGCGCACTCGGGTCGGCTGTACCCGAGCACACGGTGTGGGATCTGTTCGCTGCACGCGCTGCAGACCGACCGAACGACCTGGCACTGGTGGCCGGGGATGTTCGGTGGAGCTTTGCCGATCTGCATTCACGCGCGCTGAATCTCGGTGCGCTGCTGCGATCGAACGGTGTCGTCGGGGAGTCGCGGGTCATGCTCTTCCTCCCCCGCACCGAGCTCATGGTCGAGGCGCTGTTCGGTGTCTTCGCTGCAGGAGCTGCCTACGTTCCGGTCGATACCGAGATGCCCGCCGACCGCATCGAGTACATAGTGCGCGAATCGCGCCCGCACGTCGTTCTGACGACGAGCACGCTGGCAGAACAGCTCCAGAGCATCACGACCGAACAGCCCGCTGTCGTCATCGAACTCGACATCGACGGTGTCGGAAACGGACTGCCGGCACCCGGCGATGTCGCGCGGCGACTCGACCAGCTTGCCTACATCATCTACACGTCGGGATCGACCGGGCGCCCCAAAGGGGTTGCAGTCCCGTACAGCGGGTTGACGAACATGTTCGTCAACCACCGCAAGGAAATTTTCGAGCCCGTCGTCGCTCGGGCCGGGCACAGACAGTTGGCGATCGCGCACACCACGTCGTTCTCGTTCGACGCATCGTGGGAGCAGTTGTTCTGGCTGTTGGAGGGCCACACGGTGCACGTGATCGACGAGCAGACGCGACGCGATCCGGCGATTCTCCTCGACTACTTCGATGCGGAGAGAATCGATGCCTTCGACGTCACACCGACCTACGGTGAACATCTCGTCGACGCCGGTCTGCTGGCCCGCCCGCGGTGCCTGAACACGTCCCTGCAGGACGACGACTCCGCGGGTCTGGTGTTCGTCTCGCTCGGCGGCGAAGCGGTGGGAGACCGTCTGTGGTCCGGTCTGCGAGACGCACCAGGAACGGGCGGTTACAACCTCTACGGACCCACCGAGTACACGATCAACGCGCTCGGTGCCGACGTGCAGGACCGATCGACGCCGACACTGGGTCGGCCCATTCTGAACACCACCGCGCATGTACTCGACACCGCACTGCGGCTGTCGGCACCCGGCGTCATCGGCGAGCTCTACCTGTCGGGTGCGGGCCTCGCGCGTGGATACGACGGACGGCCTGGGTTGACTGCGGAACGTTTCGTGGCAAACCCGTTCACGGACAACGGTTCTCGAATGTATCGAACCGGTGACCTGGTATCACGCGACCCGGACGGGTTGATCTCCTATCACGGCCGCGCCGACAATCAGGTGAAGATCAGGGGCCACCGCGTCGAGACCGGGGAGACACAGGACGCGCTGCAGCGGCTCCCCGGCATCGTGCGCGCCGCGGTGACCGTGTTCGAACGGGCCGGCAGTACGGAACTGGCCGCGTACGTCCTCGTCGACGGCCCGGAAGCGTCGGACATCACCGCGTCATCGGTCAAAGACGGGCTACGGGAACTGATTCCGAGCTACATGGTCCCGGCATCGGTGCAGGTGGTCGACAGCCTGCCGCTGACGGTCAACGGCAAGCTCGACGTCGCGGCGCTGCCTGCACCGTCGGAGAGTGCCGAGCCGGTGGACCGTCCGCGGGGCGATGTCGAATCGCTGATCGCCGATGCGGTCCACGACGTGTTGGGCGTGACCGAGATCGGCAGAGACGACGACTTCTTCGCGTTGGGTGGGCATTCACTGGCCGCTGTCCGGTTGGCGTCTCGTCTGCGCGCGGTGGATCTCGAGCTCGGTGTGCGCGACATCTACGCGCAACCGACAGTCGCGGGTCTGGCACGTGCGGTCATCGACGGTGGCGGAGACGGCATGCTCGCACCGTTGGTGGAGTTGCGTCGAGCCGGCGATCCCGCTGTGTTCTGTCTGCAGCCTGCCGGCGGTCTCAGTTGGTCCTACATCGGAGCCTTGCGGTTCCTCGATCCCTCGATATCGGTGTACGCCATCCAGGACCCGGCGCTGCAGAGCGGCGACGACGCCATCGAGTTGACATCGATCGAGGCCTTGGTGGACGACCATGTCGAGCGGATCCGAGCCGTCCGACCACACGGTCCGTATCACCTGCTCGGATGGTCTTTCGGCGGGCAGCTCGCACACGCGATCGCGGCGCGTCTGCACGAGCGGGGCGAAGAAGTGGCGTCGTTGGTATTGCTCGATTCCTACGCAGACGTCGCCGGCGCAGACACGGCCGAACGTGAGGATCTGTCGCAGAACGGCATAGAGGAGGCGCAGAACAATTTTCGGCGCCACATGCAGACGGATCCGCTGCTGTCGAGCTTCGCTTCCGAGGTACAGGACCGGTTGGTGCGCACCCTCGGTCGGCACCTCGCTCTGTCGATTCCACCGACGGTCGGCCGCCACGCGGGCGACGCGTTGCTGATCGGAGCTTCTCGTGGAACGCCCCTGGAAATGCAGCGTCGCCGAGACCGCCAGTGGCAGGACAGAATCACCGGGACCGTGCACGTGCACTCCGTCGACCTCGAGCATGCACAGCTAGGTCAGGCGCACAACTGGTCGGTGTTCGGGCAACGAGTGGCCGACTACATCTGGGCTCGCATCGAATGACGTACCCCCACCTCGGGGTTGCCGAGGTGGGGGCAGCGACTCGGTCTTCGATCCGAAGTGGTGGATCTAGACGGTCGTCTTGTCGATCGCCGCCGTCAGGTCGACGATCTGCGCGGTGTAGCTCGCGTAGTTGTTGGTCGCATCGGTGGTCCAGTCGGCGATGTTTCCGGCCTCCGCAGCGTTGACCAGGGCCCAGGTCGGACGGTCGGCTTCCAGTTCGGCCAGCGGGGTCGAGTACGAACGAGTGTCCAGCAGAATGAGATTCGGCTGGTACTGACCGACATTCTCCCAACTCACGGGCGTGAAGGATCCCGAGTCGGCGGCGCGGGGAACGTCGGACTCGAGAAGCGTCAGACCCCAGTTCTGGTAGTCACGCAGTTCGGGGAACTCGTCGTTGATCGCGACGTAGTACTGGTCCGACGGGGAGATGGCCATCGCAGTCAGACCCGGCTTGGCAGCAATTGCTTCCTTCAGGTCTGCGACAGCTGAGTCGTAGGCCTCACGGTCGGCCCGGTTCGCGTCGGTATCGACGTCGGCACCGAGTTCGGTGGCCAGTGTCTCGTAGTCCTGCAGGGTCTCGGAGGAGGGCTTCTGCGCGGAGACAGCAAGGAACGGTGCGACCTGCTCGAGTTGGTTGGCGAGGTCGGATGTTTCCAG
>NZ_LVCU01000331.1:0-2191 GCF_001647185.1 Rhodococcus sp. EPR-147 | reverse complement strand
CGCCGTATGCCTGTCCCACGCTTTCGATGCCGTCGAGATCGAGTCCGCGTAGCGGGATCGACGACTCGAAGGAGCTCCCTCCCCAGATGCCGACCGGCTTGATGCCCAGCGGGATCAACGCTGCGGCAGCCTGTTCGCTGGCCACGATGCGCGACGGCACCGCGTCGAGTTCGACGGTTTCGCCGCGGCCGTCGACGTAGCTGAAACCGGACTCCGAAGTGGTCGTGTTCGACTCCCCCGGCTCGTTGTCCGAAGAGGAACATCCGCTCAGCGCGGTGACGCCCACCATCGAGAGCACTGCGAATGTCGTCGCCAGTGTGCGTCGAGATCCCCGCGTTCGAGTCGTTGAAATTCTCAAGGTCCGCATTCTTTCCCCATCATCCAAGTTAGGCAAACATTGCCTATGTTGGGATAGACTAACCAACACGACGGGGGTTCGGTGTGGTTGGTCCGGTCAGTCGACCACGGTGTCGAGCGAGGACGTTCCCGGTGCCGACGGGACCCATGGCTTCAGAGGTTGAACGACATCGCGATAGAAGGCGGCAGCGTGATCCCCCCTCACTCGACATTCATTCATTCGACCTACGGCACGCATGGTCGGTGCCACTTACGCCCGTCAGAGAATACGACTCAAGAATTGTTGTGTACGAGCGCTTTTGGGATTGTCGAAGAACTCACCGGGAGGTGCCTCTTCCACGATCTTCCCGTCGCTCATGAAGACGACCCTGTCTGCGGCCGCTTTCGCGAAGCCCATTTCGTGGCTGACCACCACCATCGTCATGCCCTCGTCGCGCAGTCGAAGCATGACGTCGAGGACCTCGTTGACCATCTCGGGATCGAGGGCGGACGTGGGCTCGTCGAACAGCATCACTTCGGGCTTCATCGCCAACGCTCGGGCGATCGCCACGCGTTGCTGCTGACCACCGGACAGTTGTGACGGGTAGTTCTCCCCCTTGTCCGCAAGGCCGACGAGGTCGAGCAGTTCCTGAGCTTGCCTGCGCGCCTTGTCCTTCTGCGTGCCGAGGACATGACGTGGACCCGATGCGACGTTGTCCAGCGCCGTCATCATGGGAAACAGGTTGAAGCTCTGAAACACCATTCCTGTGTGGTGCCGCTGCTTGGCGATCTGCGCCTCCGACAGCGGCGTTCGCTTGGTGCCTTCCGAGAAGCCCATCATCTCGCCGCACACTCGGACGGTCCCGGATTCGATCGTCTCGAGACAGTTGAGCGTGCGCAGCAGGGTGCTCTTTCCACTTCCCGACGGCCCGAGGAGCAGGACCACTTCCCCTTTGTCCACCGTGAAATCGATGTCGTCGAGGACGACGAGATCGTTGTAGGCCTTCGTCATATTCCTGACCTCGACCATCGTCGTGGTCTTCGTGGTCGCAGACGTCGCACTCGTCATCGGTTCACAGCCTCGGCTTTCATCGCGCTGTCGTCGAGCTTCGGACTCGACGGGCCGCCCTTACGGCGGTAATTGCGGTCGTATCCACGTCCTACTCGTACTTCGATCATCTTCTGAATCAACCCCCACAGAGTTGTCAGCGCCAGGAAGTACAACGCTGCCGCGCAGAGCCCCTCCAGCACTCGAAAATTCACCTGCACCAAGAACTGTGTCCGTCGCAGCAACTCCTGTACTGAGATGACCGACACCAGCGTTGTGGTCTTGAGCAGCCCGTTGAAGCTGTTGCCGAGTGGAGGAATCATCACCCGCAGTGCCTGAGGGAGAACCACCACGCGGAAGACCTTCGTGGGTGACATACCGAGGGCCCGTGCCGCTTCCGTTTGTCCGGTGGGAACCGACAGCAATCCGGAACGCACTATTTCCGACAGGTATGCGGCTTCGTTGAGAACCAGGCCGACGAGTGCCGCCTCGATCACGCCCAGTTTGATGCCGACCTGAGGCAGTCCGGTGTAGATGATCACCAACTGCACCAGTAGAGGCGTGCCGCGCATCAGCCACACGTAGAACCCGGCGACTATCCGCAGGGGTACGAGCTTGGACGATCGCGCGGAGGCCACCACCACTGCGAGAGCGAGTCCGAGGATCATGCTGACTACGGTGAGCCAGATAGTGACCCATGCGCCTTCGAGCAGCTGGGTGCTCGTCAGGATGGAGAAGAATGCGTCCCAGGACCACATGGGGGTGCCTTTCGACTTGCGTTGGTCGGATCAGCTGTCGAGAGGACCG
>NZ_LVCU01000330.1:0-2382 GCF_001647185.1 Rhodococcus sp. EPR-147 | reverse complement strand
AGCACACGCGCCACCTCAGCGGACGATTTGCTGCCCTTGGCGAATCCCATGGCAAGGGGTGCCTCGTTGATTCCACCGACGGCTGTCTCGAAGCGTCCGTCTTCCTGGTAGAACGACGTGACCGACTCGACGATGGAGGTGCCGTCGAGCTGTCCCGCCGAAAGCGCTTGATAGGCATCGGCATTGGTCTTGAACGTCTGCACCGTCAGCGCCGGCTTTCCTTCGGCTGCAAATTCCTCGGCCATGGCGGTCAACGTGTCGAACTCGTATCCGGGCGCTTCGACCCCGATGGTCTTGCCCGCCAGATCGTCCACGCTCGAGATCGATTCGGGGTTGCCCGAGGGCCCCGAGATCGAGACTGCCTGCACCTCGTACGGAACGAGATCGATGGTCTCGGCGCGTGCGGGCGTGTAGAACATGCCGGTGTCGATCATGTCCCAGCGGCCGGCCTGCACACCGGGAATCTGCGCCTCGAACTCTATGTTGACGAACTTCGGCGTCAGACACAGGCGCTTGGCGATCTCCTTACCGAGGTCGACGCGCATGCCGATCACGTCCCCGTTCGGATCGACGTACTGCATGGGCGGAAGAGTTGCGTTGGTGGCCATCGTCAGTACGCCTTCTTCGGCGAGGTCCGAAGCACCGAGCGTGGGAGTACAGTCCGTCGGCGCGGCGGCGGAATCGTCCGAGGAACTACAGGCAGTGAGGCCGGCTACAACGACAGCGATAGCGGCGAGTCCTGTTAACTTGCGCATTGAGCGAGCCTTTCGATATCGACTGCAGCACTACACGTTCGAGGACGGGGCGGCAGCGACGATGATGGAGTGGTTCGAGAAGAGCCGATCCTTTGGGATCGATTGCATCAAGCGTCGCAGACGAATTCGGAGGCGTCAACGCGGTTAACACTGCCGACACGCGGTACATCAACTGTTAACCGTTCGCACGTGATCGCGGTCCCGATTCCTGCACTCGAAAACTTCTTTCACAGTTCGGCACACGACGCCCGCTCCACCAGACGAGCGCCGATTCGATACGTACGCCCGTCGGGTTCGACCGAGTCCTTGATCTGCTGGAACAACAGGTCCATGGCCACGTTGGCCAATTGGGCCGCGCCGTTGTCGACGACTGTGATTGCCGGCTGCCACATCGCGAGCCACGGCATGTCCTCGTGGCAGATCAGCGACAACTCGTCCGGCACCGAGACACCCCTGCCGACGAGCGTGGGCAGGATGCCGAAGACAGCCTCGTGATTGGCTGCGTACAGGGCAGTCATCGCTTGGGGTGCATCCAGTAGCGAGTTGATCGCTTCGGCACCGAATTCGGTGGTGAACGGGCCTTTTCGGACGATCGTCTCGTCGACCGGGATACCTGCGTCGGCCAGCGCCAGTCGGTAGCCCTCGTAGCGCTCACGCCCGGACGTCGCATCCTCGTTTCCACCGATGTAGCCGATCCGGCTGTGCCCGAGCCCGATCAGGTGCGCCGTCGCGTCACGAGCACCCGTGACGTCGTCTGCCAGCACCGTCGACGCCGAACTCCCCTTGACCGAACGGATCAGGTTGACCACCGCGCGGCCCTGTTCCAGAAGCGCATTCGACGCCGCCGCACTCCGTCCACTGCCGATCACGATCGTGCCGTCCACGCCGTGTTCGCCGAGCATGGCCAGGACGTCGTTCTCTCGCGCCGGATCTGCATCGGTGATGCAGAGCAGGACTTGAAATCCGCCGGCTGCCGCCCTCTTCTGGACCACCTCGGCGACTGTGTGAAAGGTCGCATTGAGCAGGTTGTTCATGACCAGACCGATCAAGTGCGATCTGTTGGAGCGCAGCGCGCTCGCAGCCCTGTTCGGCCGATATCCGAGAACCCGGGCCGCATCCTCGACCGCTGCGCGGGTCTCCGCGGAGATCAGTGACGATCCACTCAATGCGCGTGATGCCGTGCTGCGCGAAACCCCAGCAGCGCTCGCAACGTCGATCAAGGTGACCGCCATCGGTTCTCCGTTCTCTTGCTTCACGCCTCGGACAGACATATTCGACCGCGGTCGCGTTACAAGTACGTTTCCGGCTTGACGACTCGACCACCCCGAAGGCAGTCTATGCAATCGATCCCACAAATGCGGGTACGACGCGTCGTCGATCGTCCCGAGCCCGAAAGGCATTCCCATGAATCGCGATGATGTCGCGTGGTCCGGTTACTGGCCCGCTGCCCCCACACCGTTCACGCAGTCGGGTGACGTCGACACCGAGGCAATTTTCGACCTGATGAATCTCTACGCGCAGACGGGTGTTCACGGTGTACTCGTGAACGGCAGCACAGGCGAATGGTTCAGCCAGAGCGACCACGAACGAAAGACCGTCGCGGAAGCGTCGATCGATGCAGTCGCAG
>NZ_LVCU01000329.1:0-3840 GCF_001647185.1 Rhodococcus sp. EPR-147 | reverse complement strand
CGGCATACTGGCGACGCCTCCGCCCTACGCACACACCTCGGCGGAAGAGACCTATCAGTACTACCGAAGCGTCAGCACCGCAACATCGTTGCCGTTCATGGCCTACAACTGGCCACGTGGCGTTGCGGTCGACATGGGGACCTCACCCGACCTGTTCTCTCGACTGGCCGACCTGGAGAACGTCGTCGCGATCAAGGACAGCACCGGTGATTGGCTCGCCATGCTCGACACCGTCGAGGCCGTGTCCGATCGCGTCCGTGTATTCGGGAGCTTCCTGCATCGACGCGGCCTTGCCACGCTGCTCGAGCTGGGTGGGGACGGCAACATCGACGGCGGTGGGGTGGGCGCGCCCTTCGCGGTGCCGTTCTACGAGGCCGTCGCTGCACGTGACGCCGACACCGCGCGCATGTGGGTCGATCGTTATCGCGCGTTCTCTGGTCGGCTCATCGCGTCCGACTACAGCGGCGTGTACGCCTCCCCCATCCCCCAGTTGAAGGCCGTGATGAACCTTCTCGGCCAACCGGGAGGCACCGTGCGCGAACCGCTGTTGCCGGTCACCGACGCCGACACGCTTGCCTCGCTGCAATCGGTCATCGTCGAATCGGGTATCGACGATGCCTACGCGACCGCAGGAGCTGTCCATGCGGTCTGAGGTCGACGTTGTTGTCATTGGAGCCGGAATCGTAGGTGCAGCAACGGCTCTCGCCCTCACTCGCGCGGGATCCCGCGTTGCTGTGCTCGATCGCACCCTACCCAACACCGCCGGCTCCGGTACGACTGCGGGCAACCTGCACATCCAGACCATCCATACGCGCAGGCCCGGGCAGGGCACAGCCGTCGATGTAGAACAGCTGCTTCCACTGCAGAAATCGACGAGCTCGCTGTGGAACACACTGGACGAGACGGTGCCCGGTCTCGGGCTGAACCGGTGCGGCGGGTTCATGGTGGCCGAAACCGAGGAGCAGGTCCACGCCCTCATCGCGAAGCACCGATGGGAACGAGCTGCGGGGATCCCGACGGAGGTACTGAGCGGCGACGAGGCTCGACAGGCGCTACCGCTGCTCGGCCCGAGCGTTCAGGCCGCAACCTGGTGTCCGTGGGACGGATTCGCAGAACCCGACCTCGCCGGTCCTGCCCTGTTACGTCAGGCCGTGGCCGAAGGAGCGTCTGTACATCCGTCGACACCGGTCACCGGATTGGCCCGCGACGGTGATGTCTGGACAGTGAGCACCAACGGTGGAACGTGGATTGCACCCGTAGTGATGGACGTTGCAGGTCCGTGGATGGCTCCGATCGCGGCTATGGCGGGGGTATCGCTCGATCTCGTCCCGACCTCGTTGCAGATGCACTCGCTCGATGCCGCACCTCTGACACTCGAAGTGCTGGTGCAGCACGTCGGTGAGGGAATGTCGATCAAACAGGACCGAACGGGACGCCTCGTCCTCGGCGGCGGTTGGCCAGCAGGTGCGTTCCACGACAGCGAGACGGCCCCGAGCAGATCCGACAGCACCACAGGAAATCTGGAGCAGGTTCGACGGCTTCTGCCTGCGCTCGCCCGGAATGCGCTACTCGATACCTGGACCGGCCCCGTGGTCACCACCCCCGACGAGATGCCGGTCATCGGCGAACTCGCCGCAGCCCCAGGCCTCTTCGTGGCCGGCGGCACCTACTCCTTCACCTTCGCGCCACT
This sequence comes from Rhodococcus sp. EPR-147, assembly GCF_001647185.1. Taxonomy (NCBI): domain Bacteria; kingdom Bacillati; phylum Actinomycetota; class Actinomycetes; order Mycobacteriales; family Nocardiaceae; genus Rhodococcus; species Rhodococcus sp. EPR-147. The sequence goes on along the minus strand of NZ_LVCU01000329.1, from coordinate 2,150 downwards.
GTGGGGGCAGGTTCTCTCGGCCCTGGCGCGAGGCACCGAACCCGAGGTCGACGTATCCGCGTTCTCCCCGGACCGTCTCGTCCGTCTTCACACTCACTGAAAGAGGGCTTCACATGGCACTGGTCACGATGTTCGTCAACGGACAAGCGATGTCCGGCGGCACCCTGAACGACGCATTGCACAAGGCGCGATTGGTCGGGAAAGTCGACACCGCCCCGAAATACCGCTTCTTCTCCGTGCGCGACGAATTTCCCGGTCTTCATCCGGTCACAACCGACGGATTCGTAGTACCGGGCGAGCTGTACGAGGTCGAGTACGACGTACTACGCGACGAGCTCCTTCCCAGGGAACCGAAGGAACTCGAACTCGGCGTCATCGAGTTGGCCGACGGCTCGGGCTCCCTGTCGATGCGCATGCGTGAGAGCTATCTGACGGCCACGGGCGTCACCGACATCAGTGATCGCGGAGGATGGCTGACCTACCTCGCGAGCACACGATGAAGGTCGTGCGCGGCGGAACGATCGTCGAATCCCATTGGGCCGCTGCGGCAGATCTGCTCATCGACGACGGCAGAGTCGTTGCGGTGCTCAACCCAGGGAGCGAGGTCGACGCGGCAGCGGAGGTCATCGACGCAACCGGGAAACTGGTCATGCCGGGTGGAGTCGATCCGCACTGCCACGTCGGGTTCACCTCCGGCGAATTCACCTCTCTCGACTCGTACCTGGAGTGCACGACGGCGGCCGTCTTCGGCGGCACCACCACGATCATCGACTTCGCTATCCCGCGTCCCGGTCAACAGCCGCTCAACGCTGCCGAGGTGCAGCGAGCGAAAGCGTCGAGCGGACTGTGCGATTCGGCTCTGCACGCCTGCGTCGTCGAGTGGACCGACACCACCGCCGACCAACTGAAAACACTGGCAGACGGCGGTATTCGGACGGTCAAGATGTTCACCACCTACGCCGGTGAGACGATGGCGAACGAACACACCATCCTCAACACGATGCAGGCCACTCGCGATCTCGGCGGAATGGTCATCATCCACTGCGAGTCCGACGCGATCGTCACCGACGCGCAGAACCTCGCAGCCGTATCGGACGGAGTCGATGCCGCACACATGTCGCAGACGCGGCCGGAGCTCGCCGAGACTGCCTCGGTCGCCGCCATTCTCGCGATCGCCGAATCACAGAATGCGCCGGTCTATTTCGTGCATCAGTCGACTCCGGCTGCCGTCGAACTGGTCGCGGACGCTCGTAAGCGAGGGCTCGTCGCCTTCACCGAATCGGTCGCCCACCATCTGATCCTCGACGACTCGGCCTACGAGGGTGAACAACCCGAACGATTTGTCTGCTGCCCACCGCTGCGCTCGGCCGAGGTGGTCGAGGAACTCGGGCGACACCTGTTCACCGGGCACATCACCACCATCGGTTCCGACCATTGCTGCTACGACACCGCACAGAAGCAGGTGCACAGCCACGACGTGCGGCACATGCCCAACGGACTGCCCGGAGTCGAGACGCGTCTTCCGGTGATCTACTCGCACTATGTGGACGGATTGGGTCTGACTGCAAGCAGATTCGTGGAGTTGACCTCGTCGAATCCAGCGCGCACCAACGGCTTGTATCCCCGCAAGGGATCACTGATGCCGGGGTCCGACGCCGACATCGCCATCTGGGATCCCGAACTGGAATGGACGGTGACCACCGAAACACAGCACATGGCGACCGACTACACCCCCTACGAGGGACACCGACTTCGAGGAAAGCCGGTCACCGTGATCGTGGGCGGCGAGATTGTCGTCCACGACGGCGAACTCGTCGACGCCACTCCCCGCGGCCGACATCTCGAAGCGGCACCCCTCGACTTCAGCGGGGCATTCAGCATGTGAGGCCCGGACTTCTACCGTCGACGGGTTCGGCTGCCTCGACGTGGTGCTACTTCGGACTACTTATCGGCGAGAGCTACTGCCGCCGCCAGGTATTCACGTGCGTCTCGAAACGTCTGTGCGACCCCACGTCCCGCGATGGCGTGATACCGACTGATTCGGTCGTCATCGAGAGCCTCGAGGACGGTGCTGGAATCCGCGTGCATCCACCCGCCGTCCCGGACCAGTTCGTGGGCACGCTTGCCGTGCAGGGCCGAAATTCCCTCGA
>NZ_LVCU01000328.1:0-18128 GCF_001647185.1 Rhodococcus sp. EPR-147 | reverse complement strand
GACGACGGCATCGGCGGCATCGTCGATAGCCGATGCGTGTTCGTCGGAGCCCGATTCGGCGGCGGAGATTCGCGCGATCTCCCCATCGATCGCAGAAAGCAAAGTGGCGAGGTATTCGGGATCGCTCATAGGCCCATGATGCCCTAGAGCAGTGATCTCTAGAACCAGCACCCGACGGAGAAGATATCGACACCTGTACAGCTCGGGGATCGACCTGACCGACTGCACAGTTCAGATGCCTGCCGGCAATGTCATGGGCCACTGACGAGGCGGAGCTGACCGAACGGTTGCCCGCACCACCTGCAGCTTCCACCGACGTAGTCGTGGCCGTCTTCACGTTCGCATTCGGCCACTGCACATCCGCTGCCGCACGAGAGCATCTGGCCACATCGGCACCGCTCACCGTCACAGCCCGGGTGGTGACAGACACGCGGCATACAGACGAAAAAGACGGCCCCGGATTTCTCCGAAACCGTCTTAGACCTGCAATGTGTCGGGCTGACAGGATTTGAACCTGCGACCACTTGACCCCCAGTCAAGTGCGCTACCAAGCTGCGCCACAGCCCGCCGCGCCTCGAAAGGCGCTTGCTGAGATTACCCCAGCCCTACCCCTGAGAGGAAATCGCCTGCTCAGGGGCGGGGTCGGGCTACATCAGCGGTTGTTGCCCTTGCCCGGCCGTTCCCGCTTCTCGCGGATACGTACCGAAACGCGGACGGGGCTGCCGTCGAAGTTGAACTCTTCACGCAGACGCCGCTCGATGAATCGGCGGTAGCCGGCCTCGAGGAAGCCGGTGGTGAACAGCACGAACGTCGGCGGCCGTGTGCTGGCCTGCGTCGCGAACATGATGCGCGGCAGTCGTCCGCCTCGCATCGGCGGCGGAGTGGCCGCCACGACCTCCTTGAGCCACGTGTTCAGCCTGCCGGTGGGGACACGCTTGTCCCACGACTCCAGAGCCGTCTCGAGAGCGGGCACGAGTTTTTGGACCGCACGGCCCGTCTGCGCCGAGATGTTCACTCGCTGTGCCCACGGCACCCGAGCGAGATCGCGATCGATCTCCTTCTCGAGCTGCTGACGACGATCGTCGTCCACCAGATCCCACTTGTTGAACGCCAGCACCAACGCGCGGCCGGCATCGGCGACCATGCTGAGCACACGCATGTCCTGCTCCGAGATCACCTCGGACGCATCGAGAAGCAGAATCGCGACCTCCGCGGCCTCGATCGCGGACTTGGTGCGCAGCGAAGCGTAGAACTCGGCACCACTGGCATGACTGACGCGCTTACGCAGACCGGCGGTGTCGACGAATCGCCATGTCTTGCCGCCCAATTCGACCAACGAGTCGACGGGATCGACGGTGGTGCCGGCAACATCGTGCACCACCGAGCGCTCGTCACCCGAGAGCTTGTTGATCAGCGAGGACTTGCCCACGTTCGGCTTACCGACCAGAGCGACACGCCTGGGTCCCCCACCGGGGATTCCTTCGCGCGGGGTCTCTGGCAACGCCTCGAGCACCCGGTCCAGCAGATCACCGGTACCGCGGCCGTGGGTCGCGGACACCGACAACGGCTCCCCCAGACCCAGCGACCACAGTGCGGCCACCTCGGACTCGGTGCGGCCGTCGTCGACCTTGTTTGCCACCAACAGAACCGGAGTCTTCGACCGGCGCAGTACTCGTGCGACAGCCTCGTCCGTGGTCGTCGAGCCGACTCGCGCGTCGACGACCAACAGGATCGCGTCGGCGGTGTGCATGGCCAACTCGGCTTGGCGCGCAACGGATGCCTGCAGACCCTTGGCGTCGGGCTCCCAACCGCCGGTGTCCTGCACCAGGAAGCGTCGACCGCTCCAGTTCGCCTCGTACGACACCCGGTCGCGGGTGACGCCTGGGACGTCCTCGACGACGGCTTCGCGTCGTCCGATGATGCGGTTGACGAGCGTCGACTTACCGACGTTCGGACGCCCCACCACGGCGAGAGTCGGCACGGCAACGGCGTCTTCGCCATCTTCGCCCTCGTTGAGGTCGACGTACTCCCACTCGCCCTCGTCACTCCATATTCCGTCGCCCGCGGTTTCCGCTGCGCCGGAGAAGAATTCTTCACTCACTGCACTGCTCCACTTCTGTCGTTCACCACGAGCAGCAAACGCTCGATCACGCCGTCGAGATCCAGCTCGCTGGTATCGACGATCACCGAATCCTCGGCGGGACGAAGCGGTGACACTGCTCTCGTCGAATCTGCATGATCGCGGCGTTGCACATCCGCGAGCACGGATTCGTAGTCGTCGTCGCGACCCTGTTCGATGTTCTGTTTGTTGCGACGCTCTGCCCGCGCCTCCGGTGAGGCAGTCAGGAACACCTTCACGTCGGCGTCGGGAAGAACGACGGTGCCGATGTCGCGGCCCTCCACGACGATTCGCGTCGACGAGCTCGCGAGGTCGCGCTGCATCTGCACCAACAACTCGCGCACCGCAGGCACTGCGGACACCGCCGAGACGGCCTTGGTGACTGCGTCGCCGCGGATTTCGCCGCTGACGTCCTCACCGTCGAGCAACACGGTCTCGGACAGCGGGTCTTTGCCGATCTCGAGGGGAAGCGCCGCAACGGCTTTCGCGACCGCATCCGCATCGGTGGGCTCGACGCCCGAACGGAGAACCCATACCGTCGCGACGCGGTACATCGCACCGGTGTCCAGGTAGCTGGCTTCCAGCTTCGACGCGAGTCTGCGCGATACCGACGACTTACCGGTGCCCGAGGGCCCGTCCATCGCCACGACGAGCGCACTCATCACAGGCCTACGGATTCGTAGAGCTTGCCGATCTCGCCGCGACCGAGAACACGCAGTGTTCCTGGACGCTGATCGCCGAGCACGATATTGCCGACATCGGTACGCACGAGGCGTCCGACCGGGAATCCGACCTTGTCGAACAACCGACGCACGATGTGCTTGCGGCCTTCGTGCAGGGTCACCTTGACGAGCGACTTGCCGTCCGAGATGTCGAGCAGTTGGAAGCCGTCGACCTTCACCGGTCCGTCGTCGAGAGTGACGCCCTCACGCAGCTGCTTGCCGAGCGTGCGGGGAATGGTGCCCGACAACGTCGCGAGATAGGTCTTCGAAACCTCGAACGACGGGTGCATCAGGCGGTGAGCAAGATCACCGTCGTTGGTGAAGAGCAACAGCCCTTCGGTGTCGGCGTCGAGGCGGCCGACGTGGAACAGTCGCTGCCCCGCCTGGACCCGCTCGGAGACGATGTCGCCGACGCACGGGCGTCCCAGATCGTCGGACATCGTGCACTGCCATCCACGCGGCTTGTTCATCGCGAGATGAACCAGCTCTTCCTTCACCACCACGCGGGTGCCGTCGACACGGACCACGGCGATGTTGGGATCGATGCGGATGCCCTGTTCGGTGACGATGCGTCCGTCGACCTCGACGCGGCCGTCGGCGATCAGTTCCTCGGCGGCGCGACGCGATGCGACGCCGGCCTGTGCGAGCACCTTCTGCAACCGAACACCTTCACCGGCGGGTACGTGCTTGCGCGGTGAGGAATCGGTGTGCTGATGCTTCGCCGGCTTGGCGTTGCTGATCGTGGTCGACGGAACCTGCTTCTTCTGCGGCTTCGGCGGCTTGGGACGCGAGGGCTTCTTGCGAGGAACGGCGTCGTTGCTGCGGTCGTTGACGCCGGTCTCGACGGGCGTGTAATCGGTCGTTTCGTCCTGCTCGATGCCACGGCGAGGGGCAGGTCGAGCTCCTGTTCGAGGAGCTCCGGTACGGGGCGCGCCTGCGCGAGGTCCTCCAGTGCGAGGAGCTCCTGCGCGAGGTCCTCCGGTACGAGGAGCGCCGTCACGGGGCGCAGCGTCGCGGGTGCGATCTCCGCGGCGCGCGTCACGCGGAGTGTCCGACCTACCTGCGGTCGGCTTCCTGCGTGGGTCTTGTCTCTTGTTACGGTCCGGTGTGCCATCACGGCGAGCGGGCTTGTTCACTTGTCTTACCTATCAGTCGTCCGAGTCGAGCTCGGCTGCCGGATCGGGTTTCGATCCGCGGTTCTTGGTGGAGCGGGTCAATCTCGGGTCGGTGTCCATGCTGTCACTGATCTCGTCGATCAGGTCCACACCCGGCAACAGCGGTGCCAGTTCGGGTAGATCACCGAGCGATGCGAGCCCGAGCCGTTCGAGGAACAGCTCGGTGGTGCAGTACATCGTGCCGTTCGTCTCCGGGTCCGTTCCTGCTTCGGAGATCAGTCCACGGGCGAGCAACGTACGCATTACTCCATCGACGTTGACTCCTCGCACGGCGCTGACTCGTGCGCGGGTCAACGGTTGACGATATGCGATCACGGCCAGGGTTTCCAATGCCGCGCGTGTGAGCTTGGACCGAGCGCCGTCCAGAAGCAGCCGTTCGACGTACGGCGCATAGGCGGTTCGGGTGTAGAAACGCCATCCGTCGCCGGCGTAGCGAAGGTCGATTCCGCTGGTTCGTTCGGTCAGTTCGGCGGCCATCGCCGTCAAGGTCGCGCGCACGCGGGCCACCGAGGCACCCACGGCCGAGGCGAGCTGCTCGTCCGAGGCCGGTGTATCGACGATCAGCAACACAGCTTCGAGCGCCGACGCGAGAGTGGTGTCGTCGAGTTCCTCGGAATCGTCGACGTCCTCGAGCTCGAGTTCGGGGTCGGCACTCATGCGTAGTCCTCCTCCGTGACCACGATGGGTCCTTCGTCCTTACCGGTCCAACTCACTCGAAGATCGCCGAGCGGCTCGGGCTGCTCGAACGCGATCACCTGTTGCCGGAACAGCTCCAGCAACGCCAGGAATCGAGCGATTATTTCCACCTGCACCTCGCAGTCCTGCACCAACTCCGAGAACGACGCCCACTCGTTCAGACCTCGGCCTTGCAGATTCTCCAGCAACCATGCCGCCTGCTCGGGAATCGAGACCGCGTGCTGATGAATGTGATCGAGTCCCACCTGGGGAATCGGCTTGGGTCTGAAGGCCGCTGCGGCGATGTCGGCGAACGTGGCCGGGTCGACGCCCAGCAGCACCTCCGGAATCAGATCGGCGTACCTGTCCTCCACCGACACCGACCGCGGATAACGCCGAAGCGCAGCAGCTTCCAGCTCACCGAACAACAGAGCGACCTGCTTGTAGGCGCGGTACTGAAGTAGTCGAGCGAAGAGGAGATCTCGCACTTCGAGCAGCGCCAGGTCCTCGGCGTCCTCCACATCACCCGAGGGCAGCAACCGCGCCGCCTTGAGATCGAGCAGAGTCGCGGCTACGACGAGGAATTCCGTCGTCTGGTCGAGGCCGACATCGGCACCGAGTGACTTGGTGAACGAGATGAAGTCGTCGGTGACGGTGTGCAACGCCACTTCGGTGACGTCCATGCGGTGCTGACTGATCAGCGACAGCAGCAGATCGAACGGACCCTCGAAGTTGAGCAACCGCACCCTGAATTTCGACGGATCCGCGTCGGCGGGAACCTCGATCGGGGCCTCGTCGGCAGCGTCGACGGTCACGGACCCGACCGGTAGATCACCTCGCGCGCCAGGGCGCGGTACGCCTGTGCGCCGCCGGATTTCGGAGCCCACGTGGTGATCGGCTCACCGGCGACACTGGTTTCGGGGAAACGAACCGTTCTGGTGATCACCGTGTCGTAAACGACGTCGCCGAACACCTCGACCACTCGCGTCATCACCTCACGCGAATGCAGTGTGCGGGCGTCGAACATCGTCACCACGATGCCGGCCAACTTCAGCCGCGGATTGAGACGATCACGCACCTTCTCGACGGTATCGTTGAGCAGCGCCAAGCCACGAAGGCTGAAGTACTCGCACTCCATCGGGATCAACACTTCGTCGGCACACGTGAGCGCATTGACCGTCAACAGACCGAGCGACGGCTGGCAATCGATGAGCACGTAGTCGTAGCGGTCGAGAATGGGATGCAGCACTCGACCGAGCGTCTGCTCGCGGCCCACCTCGGTGACCAGCTGAATCTCAGCGGCCGAGAGGTCGATGTTGCTGGGCATCAGATCGAGATTCTCGACGCGAGTCCGCATGATGATGTCGTCGGCGGAGACCTTCGCCTCGACGAGGAGGTTGTAGACCGTCAGATCGAGCTCGTGATGTGCGACGCCCAGTCCCGCGGACAGTGCGCCCTGTGGGTCGAGGTCCACAAGTAGTACGCGACGGCCGTAGCCGGCCAACGAGGCACCGAGATTGATGGTCGACGTCGTTTTGCCGACGCCACCCTTCTGGTTGCACATCGCGATGATCTTGGCCGGGCCGTGATTGGCCAACGGTTGCGGATCCGGGACGGTCCGAGTCATCCGACCGGTGGGCCCGAGCTCGTTCGGAGCAGGAATGATGTCGCGTGTCTCCCGACTGGATTCCGGTTGACGCGTCTGGAACAGGCCACCGTCGAGATGTGGATGATCCAAAGCTGACTCCGCCGCTGGCGGCTGCGGTGTCGACACGTTCCAGCGCTCCCCTGTCCCGTTCGTCTTCGAGTAGTTCTGAGAACGCTACCGCTTGGTGCGCCGGCAACGTCATCGGACACGCTGACGCACGGCCGCCGGCCTCGTGCTATCTCGCCCGCGGATGCGCGCCGGCCCACACTTCGCGCATCGTGTTCACGGTGACGAGGGTGGAGATCTGCGTCGTCGTCACCGACGCATGTCCCAACAGCTCCTGCACGACGCGGACGTCGGCACCACCGTCCAGCAGATGCGTAGCGAAAGAATGCCGAAGAACGTGCGGTGAGACCCCCGCGGTGATCCCGGCCCGCACGGCCGAATCCTGCAACACCTGCCACGCACTCTGCCGAGACAACCTGCCGCCTCGGACGTTGAGGAACAGCGCAGGATTCGAGCGCGAGACCAGCCCCGGCCGACCACGCACCAGGTAGGCGTCGACTGCCTCGATCGCGGGTCGACCGACCGGGACGATGCGATGCTTGCCGCCTTTGCCGCGCAGTAGCACCGAGCGAGCTTCGGTGTCGATGTCGTCGACGTCGAGCCCCACTGCTTCGGAAATTCGAGCCCCGGTGGAATACAGCAGCTCCAACAACGCTCGATCCCGCAGTCCGCGCGGAGCATCGGGACCGGCAACCGAGGCCGATTCGAGTAGCGCCACCACCTGATCGACGGGCAGCGACTTCGGCAACCGCTTCGCCGGCTGGGGCGGCTTGACCTCGCTCGCGACGTTGCGCTCGACCATCCCTTCCGCGAGCGCGAACCGGTGCAGACCGCGCACAGCAATCAGCGTCCGAGCCGCCGAACTTGCTGCGAGAGCTGGGAATTCGTCATCACCCCGCCGCAGATAGAGCACGAACTCGGTGATGTCGTTCTCCGAGACCTTCGCCAGATCGGCGATGCCGTAGCCGCCGAGGAACCGCTCGTACCGCACCAGATCGCGACGGTAGGACGACACCGTGTTCGGTGCCGACCCACGCTCGACCACGAGATGGTCGAGGTACGTCCGAATCTGCTGGCCGATCACGGTGACTACTTTCGTGAACTCTTCCGCTTCTCGAATGCTGTCGGCAGATCGGGCCACGGGGCGTCGGCGGGGCGTAATTCGGTGCCGGCGGCGCGGGCGGCAGCGAATGCGAGCACGCCCGCCACGGCGGACGCGTTCACGATCTCTCCTGCCAGTGCGCGACGGACGGCCTCGTCCATCGGCACGAAGGAGAGTTCGATGTCTGCTTCCTCGTCGTGTGCCTCCGGCCGATCCACTTCCGTCAGGTCTCGTGCCAGGAAGATCCGCACGGCTTCGTCGGTGAACCCGGGCGAGGCCAGCACGTCGACCAGCACCGACCATGTGCCGGCAGCTAGCCCGGTTTCCTCGGCGAGCTCGCGCTGAGCTGCCAGCACCGGCTGCTCCCCCGGCTCGTCCAGCAGACCGGCGGGCAACTCCCACAGTCGACGACCGACGGGATGCCGGTACTGCTCGATCATCGCCACACGGTCCTGATCGTCGACGGCCAGAATCCCGACCGCGCCGTGATGCTCGATCACCTCACGCTCGGCTTTGCGACCGTTCGGCATCGCGACCTGATCGAGCCGGAGCGCGAGAATGGCACCGAAGTACGGCACCGACGAGTCGAGGGTGGTGAACTCGTGCCGGGGCTCGGTCATCCGACGGTCTCGGCAGTGGCGTCCGACTCCTCTGCCGCCACGGTGTCACCGTGAATGTCGACCGGCAGCCGCTCTGCAGCCTTGTACTTCAATGCCGCATTGATCAACGATGCGAACAACGGGTGCGGACGGGTCGGCCGGCTCTTGAGCTCCGGATGCGCCTGAGTGGCCACGAAGAACGGGTGCACCGACGCGGGCAGTTCGACGAACTCGACAAGGTGGCCGTCCGGAGAAGTACCGCTGAACACCAAGCCGCTCTTGGCAATTCGGTCCCGGTAGTCGTTGTTGACCTCGTAGCGATGACGGTGGCGCTCCGAGACGTTCTCGGTGCCGTACGACGCCGCGACGACCGAGCCCTTCTGCAGGGTGGCCGGGTAGGCACCGAGGCGCATCGTGCCGCCGAGATCGGCGTCACCGGCGACGGCGTCTTCCTGATCGGCCATCGTGGAGATCACCGGATCCTTGGTCTCCGGGTCGAACTCGGCGGAATTGGCATCGGTCAGACCGACCGACCGAGCCGCCTCGATGACCACACACTGCAAGCCGAGGCACAACCCCAGCAACGGAATCTTGCGCGTACGTGCGAACTCGATGGCCCCGAGCTTGCCCTCGATACCGCGGATACCGAAACCACCGGGAATGAGCACGGCATCGACGTCGCCCAACGCGGCCTGCGCCCCCGCAGGCGTCGAGCACTCGTCGGATGGAACCCACTTGATCTCGACCTTCGCGCGATGAGCGAATCCTCCGGCACGCAGCGCCTCGGTGACCGAGAGATACGCGTCGGGCAGGTCCACGTACTTGCCGACCAGGCCCACGCGCACGGTTTCGCGCGGCTGGTGGACGCGCTCGAGCAGGCCACCCCAGATGGTCCAGTCGACATCACGGAACGGGAGACCGAGCTGACGGACGACGTACGCGTCCAGGCCTTCCTTGTGCAGCACTTTGGGAATGTCGTAGATCGACGGCGCGTCGGGCGTGGAGATGCAGCCGTCGACGTCGACGTCGCACATGAGCGCGATCTTGTTCTTGAGCCCCGGCGGCACATCGCGATCGCAACGCAGGATCAACGCGTCGGGCTGGATACCGATGCTGCGCAGTGCTGCGACGGAGTGCTGGGTGGGCTTGGTCTTGAGTTCACCGGACGGAGCCAGGAACGGAACCAACGACACGTGCAGGAAGAACACGTTGTTGCGGCCGACGTCGTGGCGCACCTGACGCGCTGCTTCGAGGAACGGCTGCGACTCGATATCGCCGACGGTGCCGCCGATTTCGGTGATCACGACGTCCGGCTGATGACCCTGCAGGTCCGGGCCGTTCATCGCGAGAATGCGACGCTTGATCTCGTCGGTGATGTGCGGGATGACCTGAACGGTGTCGCCCAGGTATTCACCGCGGCGTTCCTTGGCGATGACCGTCGAGTAGACCTGGCCGGTGGTGACATTGGCGAACCCGGACAGATCGCGGTCGAGGAATCGCTCGTAGTGTCCGACGTCGAGGTCGGTCTCGGAGCCGTCCTCGGTGACGAAGACCTCACCGTGCTGGAACGGGTTCATCGTGCCGGGATCGACATTGAGGTAGGGATCGAGCTTCTGCATGGTCACGCGCAATCCGCGTGCGGTCAGTAGCTGGCCGAGGCTGGATGCCGTCAGGCCTTTTCCGAGTGAGGACGCGACGCCCCCACTGACGAAAATGTGCTTGGTGTCGGAACGCGACTGAAGGCGTGTCAATGAGGCTCCCGTGACGAGTCTGCAGGGCTTGCTCCTATCAGGGGGCTGATAAGAGAGGTGAAGCGTGGAAATTGGGCCTGCTACCCACGGGACTTCACGGTAACACCAGTACCTACCTCACCGCCAACGACACGCTCGTTCCGACGACGATCAGCTCGCCGGCGCTCCGACGGTCACGGCGTTCGCGTTCGCACCGGTGCCGTAGCGGCCCGACGCCCCGTCCAATTGCTCCGCCAAGGCGAGAACAGTGGTGATTCGTCCCGCTTCACGGTCGACGTTGTCGACTGTGCTGAGAGCGGACGACAGCGCCGAATCGGCTCGAACGACGGCGATGGAACCGTTGCCCTCTGCCGCGCCGGATCGGCCGGCCAGTACCGCGCCTGCACCACGTGAATCCAGAGCGCCTGCGAACCGCGCAACGATGGCACCGCGATTGCCGTCCTCCACGTCCGAGGTGCCGGAACCGGTGACGACCACTGCCAACTGAGCGGGCGCGACGGCACCGTTGTCGTATGCGATGAAGCCGCCACTGCGCAGCGTCTCCAGCGCCAGTGAGAGCTCCTCGGGAGTCGACTGCGGCTGGGCGGTCTCCGCGTTGAGCAGCAGTACCGAACCCAGAAGGTCTCCTGCCAAGCTGCCCTGGTCCACTGCTCCGGTACGCAACTGAACACCGGCGGGAATGACGTTGGTCAGGCGGGTACGAAGATCGTCGCCGTTCGCAGCGGAGACGAAGGAATCGGTCAGCGACACCCGGCCGGTGACGGTGGCACCCGAAGACCCGATCGACCGCGTGACTCCGTCCACGTCACCGGGATCTGCATCCGGAGTGGTGATGACCACGACGCTGCGATCGAGCAACGTGTCTCGCAACACCCGGCCCGATACCGCAGCGTCGAATCCGTCGGCCGAGTTGAGCTGCTCACCGAGCTGGTTGTTGGTCGCCTGCAGATCGTCCACCTGAGTTTCGAGACCGGTCTTGTCGTCTCGGAGGCCCGATACCAGCCCGCTCGAGAGCAGACCCGAACCGAGCACGATGCCGATGGCCAGTGCCACGAAGACCGCGGCCAGCGAAATGGCATGTTGGCGAAGCGAAATCACGAAAGCAACCCCTGGAACCACAGAGCGAACCGGTTCCACAGATCGATTGCCCAATCCAACGCTTCACCGCCGATGTTGGACACGGCCAGCGCCACGATCACGGCAACGAGCGCAGCCAGAATCAACAGCGCGATGGCACCGCCGGACACACGGCTGCGATACAGCGTCGCAACAGCTTTGGCGTCGACCAGCTTGGCCCCGACCTTCAGACGCGTCATGAACGCGGCCGGATTGGTGTTGCGTCGACCGCGATCGAAGAACTCGTCCAGGCTGGCCGGGCTACCGACCGACACGATAAGAGAAGCCCCGTGATGATCGGCCAACAACAGCGCGAGATCGGCAGCGGCACCGGTGGCCGGGAACGTCATGGCACCGATACCGAGGTCCTGAATGCGCTCGAGTCCTTGCGCGTGGCCGTCGGAATCCGCTGGAAGCACTACCTCTGCACCGCATTTGAGCGTCTGCGCAGTGACGTCCTCGGGATCGCCGACGATGAGATCGGGGCGATGACCTGCCTTCATGGCGGTGTCGGCACCCGCGCCGACACCGATGATGACGGGCGAGTACTCCTTGATGAACGGCTTGAGGTTCTTCAGATCCTCGGCGTGCCCGGGACCGTCGGCGACGATCACGACATGGCGACCCTCGAGATCGATGTCGATGTCCGGCACACCGACGCCGTCGATGAGCAGCGGACTCTCGGTTCGGATGAACTCGATCGTGTTGCCCGAGAACGCTTCCAGATGGTCGACCAGACCCGTCTTGGCCTCGATCATCTTGTCCGAGATCTCGGCTTCGCTCTGCTCGTCGCCCTTCGCGAGGCGCCGATCACCGGTGTAGACACCGCCGTCGTTGAGACGAACCTTGGTTCCGTCCTTGATCTTCTTGAAGACCTCGGTGCCGGCCGAGTCGATCAAGATGATCCCGTTGGCCACGATGGCCTCGGGCCCCAGGTTCGGGTAGCGCCCGGAGATCGAGGGCGACGCGTTGACGACCGCGAGCACCCCTGCCTCGACGAGAGCATCAGCGGTCAGGCGGTCCAGGTCGAGCTCGTCGAGCACGACGATGTCACCGGGGCCGACCCGTTTCAGCAGCTTGGCCGTGTTGCGATCGACTCGCGCGATCCCGGTGATTCCGGGCAGCGAATCCTGACTACGTGACAGCAGAGCCGGCATCTTCATGAGAACCATGATGACCCGATCGACACGCCCGACGACGGAGGCGCGCCGAAACAACTACCACACTGATCACATCAGCACCAAAAGTTACAACGCTGCCCGATCGGCGTTTGCGGTGGCCAGCAGCTCCTCGGCATGCGCGCGACCGGTTTCCGTGTCGTCCAGACCCGCGAGCATTCTCGCGAGCTCGACGACGCGCTCCGACGACGACAGCGTCCGAACCCCGCTGTTCGCCGCACCCTTCTTCGCATCGGTCTTGTCGACCACCAGGTGGGTGTCGGCGAATGCTGCGACCTGAGGCAGGTGGGTGACCACGATGACCTGGTGTGTGCGCGCCAACCGGCCGAGTCGACGCCCCACCTCGACGGCCGCGCGACCACCCACTCCGGCGTCGACCTCGTCGAACACCATCGTCGCGCCCTTGTCCGAACCCGCCAGCACCACTTCGAGTGCCAACATCACCCGCGAGAGCTCACCGCCCGACGCACTCTTGCTGATCGGTAGAGCCTGGGCACCGTCGTGCGCGGACAGCCTGAACTCGACCTCGTCGACGCCATTGCTGCCCGCATGCAGTTCGGCCCCGTCCACGACGATCGGAGCCGTGTCGGACGGACCGGCGGGAAGTGCGCGAACATCGATCTGCAGCTTGGCTTTTCCCATGGCCAAACCCGCCAGCTCGACGCTGACCGCCTTCGAGAGCTTCACGGCGGCCTTGGCCCGAGCCGCACTGAGCTTCGAAGCAGCTGCCGCGACGTCGACCGCAGCCGCGTCGACCTTGGCGCTCAACTCGGCGAGCGCATCGGCCGAGGTGTCGATGTGCGAGAGCCGCTCACGGGCCTCCTCCGCCCAGGCGATGACGCCGTCGACATCGGCGGCGTACTTGCGTGTCAACGACTTCAGCTCGGCCTGCCGGTTCAGGATCGAGTCGAGCGCGCCCGGATCGGACGGCAGATCCGTCAGGTACGAAGTGAGGTCTGCCCCGATGTCGCCCACGATCGCCATCGCGTCGTTCAGACGCGGCAGCAGCTCGGTCAGTGCTGCGTCCTCGGCATGTTCGAGGCGAGAGCGAGCCTCGCCCAGTAGATACAGCGCGGACGTCGTGTCCGACGCCTCCTCGGTACTCCCGACCAGCGCCGCCGAGGCACCTTCCGCGGTCTCACGCAGCGAATCGAGATCCCCCAGCCGACGCACATCCTCGGCCACGGAGCGATCCTCACCCGGCTCGGGCGCCAGGGAGTCGATCTCCTGCAGGCCGAACTGCAGCCGATCGGCTTCCTGCGCCAGCTCCCGACTGCGTTCGGTGCGGTCGATCAGCTCGTTGCGCGCGTCGAGCCAAGTCTTGCGCGCGGTGCGGTATTTCGAGACGAGGGACGCCACCGCGTCCCCGGCAAATCTGTCCAGCGCGCCGAGTTGCTGATCGGGACGCAGCAGACGCAGCTGATCGTTCTGACCGTGCACCGTCAACAAGGAGTCGGTGAAGTTCGACAACACCGATGCCGGCACACTGCGCCCACCGAGGTGCGCACGAGAACGACCGTCCGAGTTGACGGTACGCACGGCGATGATCGAATTGTCCTCGTCCCGTTGACCTCCCGAGGACTCGAGCACCTTGTCGACGTCGTCGATCACCTGCTCCGACGCGGTGTCGGTACTGAATCGCCCCTCGACCACAGCACGCTGTGCGCCGAGCCGAACCCGGCCCGCGTCGGCGCGGGCACCCGACAACAGGTGCAGACTCGTGACCACCATGGTCTTTCCGGCACCCGTTTCGCCGGTGAGTACGGTCAGCCCCTCGTGAAACTGTGCGCTGGCACCGGATATGACTCCGAGGCTGTCGATCCGAATCTCTTCGAGCATCCCTACCTCGCTCTCCCCCGCCACCCGGTCACGGGCAGTTCGAATTTCTTGACCATGCGATCGGCGAACGGTGCCGAATCGAGCCGAACCCACTTGATCGGCGACGCTCCCCGCACCACCTCGACGCGAGCACCTGCAGGCAGGCTCAATGTGCGCCTGCCATCGCAGAATACGAATCCCGCATGTCCGCCGGCATCGATCTCGACCGCGATGATCGACTCGGGGCTGGTGACGAGCGGCCGCGCGAACAACGCGTGTGCGTTGCTCGGAATGACCAATATCGCTTCGAGTTCCGGCCAGACCACAGGCCCACCGGCCGAGAACGCGTAGGCCGTCGAGCCCGTCGGTGTGGAGATGAGGACGCCGTCGCACCCGAATGCGGATACCGGTCGGCCGTCGACTTCGAGCACGACCTCGAGCACTCCGAGCCTCGACCCGTTCTCGATGCTGGCTTCGTTCAATGCCCAGCCACGATCGACCACCTGGTCGCCGACGCGAATCGCAATGTC
Source organism: Rhodococcus sp. EPR-147 (assembly GCF_001647185.1). NCBI lineage: Bacteria > Bacillati > Actinomycetota > Actinomycetes > Mycobacteriales > Nocardiaceae > Rhodococcus > Rhodococcus sp. EPR-147. The sequence goes on along the minus strand of NZ_LVCU01000328.1, from coordinate 3,629 downwards.
CAGTGTCATGCGTTGCTCGATGCGGTAGTCCCCGGCGATGACGCGGGCCAGGGCATCTTCGAGATGGTCGGCTTCGGCCTCCGCCAGGAACCCGACATGGCCGAGGTTGATGCCGAGCACCGGTATGGACGCTCCTCGCGCGAGTTCGGCTGCGCGCAGGAAGGTCCCGTCACCGCCGAGAACCAGGACCATCTCGCAACCGGCGGCCGCGTCCGGTCCGAACTCGACGACGTTCAGTTTCATGTCAGCGACGAACACGTGATCGTGTTCCTCGGTATCGGAGGCTTCGATCTTCGACGGCTCGACCTCGTCCACGAGCACGCGAAGGCAGATGCCCGCCTCGTCGAACACCTTGCCCACGCGGCGCGCGGTTTCGGCGATGTCCGGTCGACCAGGATGGGCGACGAGAAGAATCTCTCGAGTCGACTCCCGTTCCGGCGCTGCGTGGGACGGAGTCACTGTGGTCCTTCCTCGATCGCGAGCCGGACGAGTTCCGTGATGTCTGCGCGAGGCGAGTCCTCGTCTGCACCTGCCCTCAGCCACAAAAAGTACTCGACGTTGCCCGACGGCCCCGGCAGCGGGCTCGCCGCCACCGCGCGAACACTCAGATCCAAGCCGACGGCCGCGTTCGCAACATCCTCCACTGCCTCGGCTCGCAGAGCTGGATCTCGCACCACGCCACCGGAACCCACGCGATCCTTGCCGACCTCGAACTGCGGTTTGACCATCAACACCATGTCGGTACCCGGCTTCGAGCATGCGACGAACGCGGGAAGAACCAGCTTCAACGAGATGAACGACAGATCCGCGACGATGACGTCGACAGGTCCACCGATCGTGTCGGCGTCGATCGACCGGACGTTGGTGCGGTCGATGACGTGAACGCGGTCGTCGGATTGCAGACGCCACACCAGCTGCCCGTATCCCACATCAACGGCAACGACCTCGCGCACTCCACGGCTGAGAAGAACATCGGTGAACCCACCGGTGGACGCCCCGGCGTCCAGACAACGAGCCTGCTCGACGGTCAACCCGAGCGGCTCGAAGGCGTCGAGGGCACCGAGCAACTTGTGCGCCCCGCGGGAGGCCCACGAGATCTCGTTGTCTTCTTCGGCCACCAACAGCGGTGTGCCCGGCTCCACCGCGGTAGCGGGCTTCGAGGCCACCGTCCCGGCGATCTTCACCCGGCCCGCTTCGATCAACTCCGAAGCGTGCTCGCGAGATCGGGCGAGTCCACGACGAACCAGTTCGGCGTCGACACGTGCGCGACGAGCCATGTCAGGTCTTGTCGACGGTGTTCAGGGCACGAACGAGTACTTCGTGCGCTCGGTCGAGCAGACTCGCGTCGCGCGCCAAGGCCTCGGAGTCCACGGCCTCGGATCCCTCGTCGTCCGCCGACTCGATGGTGAGCTGATTCAACAGCGAACCGACCTCGGTGCGAATAGTGTCCGGATCTGCCGACGACTCGTCGACGACACCGCTCGGCCGGTGCTGTCCTGGTAGTGGAATAGGCGCGCTCATCGCCTCTCACGCTATCGGATGGGTCCGACGAACGCCCGATCGCCGCCGCTCGCCGAACGCTGCTGTCGAACGCAGCGTCAACAGCCGAGTAGCGAACGCAGATCGCCGAGTCGATCTCCCTCGAAGCGAACATCCGAGAACGTCGAACCGGACCAGGCGACGTGCAGTGTGGCGAGCGCCCCCTCGAACGCATCCGGCTCACCGTCCCCGCTGTACTGCACGGACAGCACCTCGTTCTCGATGCCGACCGTCCAATCGGTCTTGCTGCCGACGCTCGACGACATCTCGTCCTTGTTGAGGACTCCGAGATCGGGGCCGATGTGAGTGGGGCGCAAATGCCGAGGAGCATGCAACAACTCCGCAGCGGTACTCACGCCGGTCAATACCAGCAGCGACGGTAGATCGATTTCGTTCGCTCCGGCGATGTCGGTGTCGAGCCTGTCTCCGACGACCAGTGCCGAACGTGCTCCGCTGCGCTCGATGGCGTCGTGCATGATCGGGGCGGCGGGCTTGCCTGCCACGATCGGCTCGATCTCGTTGGCGTTGCGCACCGCTGCGACCATCGAGCCGTTCCCCAGAACGAGTCCCCGCTCGGTCGGCAGGGTTGCGTCGATGTTCGTTGCCACCCACAGTGCACCTGCACGGATGACGAGGACAGCCTCGGCAAGAATCTTCCAGCCTGTATCGACCGAATGCCCCTGCACCACCGCGACCGGATGGTCGTCGGCAGATCTGACCGGTTCGAGACCTACCTTGGTGATCTCGTTCGCCAACGCGTCGGTACCGACGACGAGCACGCGGGAACCTGGGTCCAACTTGTCAGCCAACACACGGGCACCGGCCTCGGAACTGGTGACGACGAACTCTGCCGTGGTGTCGAACCCGAGACCACGCAGATGTTCGGCAACGTCCTCGGGGGCACGACTGGCATTGTTGGTGACGAAGTACTGCTTTTCCGCACCACCCGACAGCGCTTCCACTGCACCGGGAACGGGGTCCTTGCCTGCGTACACGGTGCCGTCGAGGTCGAGTAGCAGAACGTCATGGAGGTCGCGCAGCGCGGTCACTGACCGCCTCCGGACAGCTCCTCGACCCGCTCTTCTGCGTCGGTCTCACCATCGACGTCGGCTGCAGCGGCATTGAGGAACCACTTCACACCTTCGTCGACGCGACCCGCCGCAACCAGCGCATCGGCGTAGACGTAGAACAAGCGAGCGGCAGCCGTGCCGGAGCGCGACGCGTCGAGGTCAGGGGTCTGCAGCGTGACGACGGCCTGGTCGTACTGGTTCAGATCCATTCGGGCACCTGCCACGACGATCCGAAGCTCCGACGCTTCCTCGCCGGTCAACTCACGAGCCTCGTCACTGCGACCGAGTTCGATAGCGCGCTCGGGGCGTCCGAGTCCGCGCTCGCAGTCGGCCATCACCGCGATGAGGCCCGGTCCGCCTGCCATCCGTCGGGCAGCGCGAAGCTCGGACAGTGCTTCGGCCCACTCACCGGCGTGGTACGCCGCGATACCTGCGGTTTCACGCACTACGGCAATGCGGCCGGCGCGCTGACGAGCAGCGCGCGCATGCAGCAGCGCCAACTGCGGATCGTCGTCGAGCAGTCTGCTGGTCATCACGAGGTGACGTGCGACGGCGGTGGCGTTGTTCTTGTCCAGGCTCAACAGGTCTCGACGCACCGCTGGTTCGAGCTGTCCGGCTTCGACCTCGTCGGGCAGATCCGGCTCATCGGGACGCGGCGGTCGACGGTCGGACGGTGAGCTGTTTCCGCGCCGGTCTCCGGAGAATCCGCCCTCACCGCCACGCCTGCGGGGAGGACCGTCCGAACGACGCGGGTCTCCGCGGCGGTCCTGAGCGCGGGGATTGCGGTCTCGGGACTCGCTCGGGCGGTTGCCGCCGTCCCCACGGGACGGGCGACGATCGTTGTTGTCTTCCGACACGGGCGTCCTTTCGGATTTCGGTACAAACGCAAAAAGGGGACCCACCAAGTGGGTCCCCTTCTTACAACGGGTGTTCGGCGGTGTCCTACTCTCCCACACCCTGTCGAGTGCAGTACCATCGGCGCTGGAGGGCTTAGCTTCCGGGTTCGGAATGGGACCGGGC
>NZ_LVCU01000327.1:0-1238 GCF_001647185.1 Rhodococcus sp. EPR-147 | reverse complement strand
GACGTGTGGATCGACAACACCGGTGCGCCAGGCAGCGTCGACGACGTCGTCCGAGCCCTGTGGAACGAGCGCCTGATTCCCTTCGAGCGCAACATCAGGGAGGGGATCATCGCGCGCGTTCATCCGGAACAGGTGACGGCCGACCCCACGTGGGAATCGCAGGCCCGACGCATCATCTCGCGCCTGGCCCTTGCCTGCGCGGACAAAGCGGTCCGAATCGACCACATCGGCTCCACCGCGGTGCCCGGTCTCGACGCGAAGGATGTCATCGACATTCAGATCACCGTGCGCGGGCTCGACGACGCCGATGCTGTCGCCGAGCAGCTGCGCGTGGCAGGGTTCCCTCGGCGAGAGGCCAGCAACTTCGACTATCCAAAGCCCGCATACGGAATCGGCGGAGAAGCCGATCCTGCCGTGTGGGCCAAGCGTTTTCACGGCAGCGCAGACCCCGGCCGGCCGGCGAACGTACATATCCGGGTCGACGGCTGGCCGAATCAGACGTTCGCCCTGCTGTTCCGGGACTGGCTGCGAGCGGACGACAACATCACCACCGAATACGCCGGAATCAAGCGACGCGCCTCCGAGGCCGCTGCCGGAATCACCGACTTCGGCTCGGCCATCGAGGCCTACGAGAACGCGAAAGCCCCATGGTTCGATGTGGCATACCGTCGGGCATGGCAGTGGGCGGAGCAGACCGACTGGACCGCGTGAATCGGGGCCGACCGAGTCAGGACGGCTTGCCGTTCCACTCGGTCGGCATTCCGAGGGATGCGAGCCACGCGTTCAGGTCGTAGTCGTGCCGCGTCAGTCCTTCGATGGCCGTGATCGATCTGGCCAGCGCGAGCTCGGCCGTGGGGGTGTCGAGATGGCGCGCCACCCGAGCGTCGAACAGCTCGTCGACGTCGAGCAGGTCGTAATCGCGGCCGGTACGCACGCTGAGGTCGAGATAGTGGTCGACGGATGTCCATCGGGTGGCGCCGGCGGTGTACTCGCCGATGTCGACGTAGTAGTCCTGATCGCGGGCGTGCGCGGGCAGATAGTGGAACACCGAGGCCCGTAGCCCCAGAGCGGGCAGCAACCAGGACTCCAGGTAGTCGAAGTGGGCGTGATCGGACGGGCGGGCCATGTACAGCCCCCACGGCTCGACGCGGTATTCGTCGACGACACGGACGAACCCCTTGGGATCCACGTTCGTCTTGGCGACGAGGTCGAACGTCTCGTGCTTGGGGGCATGAACG